>JAEZYO010000814.1 GCA_023419055.1 Pseudomonadota bacterium
CGTCTACCCTCGGCGCGGTCGCGTCAGAGCGTCCCTCAGCCCCTCGCACCGGCGCAGCAGAGGGCCGGCGTTCGCTTGACGAAATACCACTTCTGCGGCGCCGAGCTCGAGCTCGGCGGCGGTCGGATCATCGGCTTCGACCAACACCTCGCAGAGCCTGAGCCGCACGTCCGCCGCACGGACATGGGCGCCGATCTCGAGCCATTCGGCGGCGCTCTTTCGCAGCGCGAGCTCTGCTCGAATCAAGTCGCCGGCGCGAAGCGCCACCTCCGCCTCAGCGCGCGAGATCTCGGCGCCTATGGCGCGTGAGGCGCGGAGCTCCGAGCTCGCGCCGAGCTCGGTCAGCGCGGTTTCGGCGCGATCGAGGCGACCGATCCTGGCGGCGATGCGGGCCAGCACGGCCAACATCGAGCCTCGGCGCTGGCCGTCGGTCCAAGTAGGCTGGGCGAGGGCCCGCTCGAGCTGCTTGAGCGCAGACTCGTGCTCTCCGCGCGCTTCGAGGAGCAGGCTCAGGCCTGGCTGAGGGTTCCAGCCGAGCCGATGAGCTTCTCGGAAGGCCCGCTCGGCGCCGTCCAGGTCACCGCGCGAGAGCAGGATCTCCCCGAGCACCCGGCACGCGTCACCTTCACAAAACGGGCCGACCACGGCCAGCTGCTCGCGCGCACGGCGCACCTCGTCCTCCGCGACGGCGAGCTCACCGCGCAGCGCGAGGATTTCGCCGCGGTGCAGGCGGCACAAGGCCGGGTAGCAGTAGGAGGCGTGTCGCTCGCACCAGCGGGTGAACTGATCGGTCCACTGGCCCGCGCGGTGGTGATCGCCCAGGTGCAGGTACGCCCAGATCACCGAGCAGAACACGATGCCGCTCACCCAGGGGCTGATACGCCCGGCGAGCGTCGCGGCCCCCGCCTCGTCGTGCAGGCGCAATCCGACGCGCACCTCACCCTGGGCGATGAGGATGTGGCCGTGATAGATCAGTCCGAGACAATGGAGATCGGGATCGTCGATGCGCTCGGCGATCTCGAGCGCCACGCGAGCCCGCGCGCGACACTCGTCGAGCTGCCCCTCGAAGAGGGCGAGGCGACTCGCGAGCCACTCCGCGAGACCGTGCTGCTTGCCCTCCGGCAACCCTCGGAGGTAAGTGCGCGCGCGCTCGTGCCAGCCCCGCGCGACGGCGAGCTCGCGTGCTTCGAGCCGGACGTTCGTGAGGAGCAAGGCGGCGCGAGCCGCGCTTTCCCGATCATGGGCGCCTTCGAATGCAGCGACCGCCCGTTCGAGCGGACCGAACGACAGCTCGGGCCTGCCGGCGCACATCGCGGCGGTCCCCCAAGCTTCCCAGTCCGCCCCGGACAGCAGGCTCTTGTCCGAGATCGCCTGGAAGGCTTCGAGCGCGCGGTCCCAAAGTCCCGAGTCGGCGAGCTCCCTCGCTTCGAGCCTGCGCGGACCGGGAGCGACTGCGGGCTCGGGCGCCTCCGTGGAGGGGCTCTCGCAAAAGCGGTAGCCGCGCCGCGCGAAGGTCTGGACGGCGTTCTCGAGCCCGCCTTCTCGCAACACCCCGCGGAGTAGACTCACCGCGCGCTGCAGCGAGCCGTCCGTCACGGCGGTGCCCTCCCAGAGCTTCTCGAGCAGCTCGTCCTTGGGGACCACGCGTTCGCGCTGCCGCACGAGGTAGACCAGGAGGTCGAAGACGAGCGGTTGGAGGGGCTGCTCTCGTCCGTCGAGCAGCAGGGTTCGACCGTCTTCGTCGAGCACGAAACGACCGAAAGAAAGCCTCATCCAGAGGGGCGAGTACCCAATCCGCTCGAGGGGAGCAACCGATAAGGAATTGGTCAGGTCGCGAAAAGGACTTTCCGGGGCGGTTGTCGCAAGTTCAGGGGGCAAGCGGGCAGGGCGCGGCCCTTCCCGCAAGAAACGCTCTCGAACGTAACCGAGGAAAGGAAATCGACCATGTACACCTATGTCATCACGCGCGCGAACGGTTGGGCCAACTTGGAGGAGCTGAAGGCGGCGGGCGCCGTGTCGGCGAAGATCGGAAACGAGGAAATGCCCGACAAGGTCCGCTGGATCCGCAGCTACGTCACCCAACACGAGGGCGGGCGCATCGGGACCGTGTGCGTCTACCAGGCGACCGATCCCGAGGCGATTCGCGAGCACGCGCGCCGCGTCGGCATGCCCGCGGACGCGATCACCCCGGTCGTGGACACCGTGATCGTGCGTCCGGATCCGACCAACTGAGACCCGCTCCGGAGTCCGCGCCTCGTCGCAGCCCGAGCGGGCGGCGGGGCGCGGCTTCGGGTGGAACCGAAAAACAGGACTCGAACATGGCCATCACCGCACCTTCAGGCTTCGACGTCGCACGGCTCCGCGACGCCATCCGAACCACCTACGAGCGCGTCGCTCGCGATCCGAGCGGCGCCTTTCACTTCCACCGCGGTCACGCTTACGCCGTCGAACGCCTGGGCTACGACGACGCCGAGCTCGCCGCGCTGCCCCGGGAGTCGACCGCACGCTTTGCCGGGGTGGGCAACCCGCTGTCGATCGGCGCGATCGCTCCGGGCGAGACGGTGCTCGATCACGCGTGCGGCGCCGGCGTGGATCTGCTGCTCGCGGCGCGTCGCGTCGGGCCCTCGGGGCTTGCCATCGGCGTCGACATCACGGTCGGCATGCGCGCCGTGGCCGCGCGCGCGGCTCTCGAGGCCGGCCTCGACGATCGCGTGGAGATTCGCGCCGGCAGCTACGAGCACTTGCCGGTGGACAGCGAGAGCGTGGACGTCGTCATCTCGAACGGCGTCGTCAACCTGTCTCCGGACAAGCGGCAAGTCTTCGCGGAAATGTGGCGCGTCCTCCGGCCAGGTGGACGCCTCTACCTCGCGGACGTCGTCGTCGCTCGCGAGCTCAGGCTCGAGACGCGGCTGCGGCCGGAGCTCTGGGCGGCGTGCATCGCCGGTGCGCTCCCCGAATCCGAGCTCGTGACGCTCGGCAACGAGGTGGGCTTCGTCGACGCGCGCCTCGGAGCTCGCTTCGACTGTTTCGAGGGTACCAGCGCGGAACACGTGGTCAGTCGCGATCTCCACGTGCACGGGAGGAACTTTTTCGCGCGTAAACCGCTGTAGCTTCTGATTGCAGGATGGCACGAGCATTGCAATTCTCGCAAATGTGCCCCCGGATGACTCGGTAGTCACTTCGGTCCCCGATGTTCGAGAGGGCTTCGTGACGGTGCGAGGGGCCCGCGAGCACAACCTGAAGAATGTCGACGTGGACATTCCACGGGGGAAGCTGGTCGTCTTCACCGGCGTCTCCGGTTCCGGGAAGTCCTCGCTCGCGTTCGGCACGCTCTACGCGGAAGCGCAGCGTCGGTACCTCGATTCGGTTTCGCCTTATGCTCGCCGGCTCTTCCACCAACTGAGCGTCCCGGAGGTCGATCAGATCAACGGTCTCCCACCCGCGGTGGCGCTCGCTCAGCAGCGGGGTGGCGTCACCACGCGATCGTCGGTGGGGAGTGTCACCACGCTCTCGAATCTCCTGCGCATGCTCTACTCGCGCGCGGGAGACTATCCGCCGGGCCAGTCGATCCTCTACGCCGAGTCCTTCTCGCCGAACACCGCGGAGGGGGCGTGTCCGCGCTGCAGCGGGCTCGGCCGTATCTATGAAGTGAGCGAGAAGCTGATGGTCCCGGACGACTCGCTGACCATCCGGGAGCGGGCGGTGGCGGCGTGGCCCACCGCCTGGCAGGGGCAGAACCTGCGCGACATCTTGACGACGCTCGGACACGACGTCGACGTACCTTGGCGGAAGCTGCCGAAGCGGACGCGCGATTTCATCCTCTACACGGACGAACAACCGACGGTGCCCGTGTACGCGGGGTACACGCTGGAAGAGGTGAAGCGCGCGCTGAAGCGCAAGGAAGAGCCGAGTTACCAGGGCACGTTCTCGAGCGCCCGCCGTCACGTGCTGCACACCTTCACGACCTCGGAGAGCCCGCTGATGAAGCGCCGCGCAGCGGCCTTTCTGATCGCGACCGACTGCCCGCTTTGTCAGGGCAAGCGGCTCCGGACCGAGGCGCTGTCGATCAAGTTCGCCGGTCGAGACATCACCGAGCTCTCTCGCTTACCGTTGAAGCGGCTACATCGGCTGTTCGAGCCGTACGCTCGCGCGCGGGGAGGCGGGAACGTGGAGCTTGGCAGCGAGAAGGCGCTGGTCGTGAAGCGCATCGCGGAGGATCTCGAGCGGCGGCTGCGCGTCCTGCTCGATTTGGGTCTCGGTTACCTCGACGTGGAGCGCAGTACGCCGACGCTCTCTCCCGGGGAGCTCCAGCGCTTGCGGCTCGCCACCCAGGTCTGCTCGAGCCTATTCGGCGTGGTTTACGTGCTCGACGAGCCGTCCGCGGGGCTTCACCCGGCCGACACCGAAGCGCTACTTCGCGCGCTCGACGGGCTGAAGGCGGCCGGGAATACGCTGTTCGTCGTCGAGCACGAGATCGACGTGATTTACCATGCGGACTGGGTCGTCGATATCGGGCCGGGCGCCGGTCAGCACGGCGGGCAGGTGCTCTACAGCGGCCCGCTCGGCGGGCTCGAACGCGTGACGGCGTCGGTGACGCGAGAGCACGTGTTCGGAAAGCGGCCCGCGTTGAAGCGCACGCCGCGGCCAGCGCGAGGATGGCTCCGGCTCTCGAGCGTCACTCGCAACAACCTCGAAGACCTCGACGTGGAGTTTCCGCTAGGCACTTTGACGTCCGTGACCGGAGTGTCGGGCTCGGGAAAGTCCACGCTCGTGAGCCAGGTCCTCGTGGGGCTACTGCGAGAGACGCTCGGTCAAGAACCAGCGGCCGAGGACAGCGACGTCGACGAGCTCGAACGCCGCGCAGACGCGGGCTTCGGTTCCGCCAGGTTGAGCGGCAACGAGGCCGTCAAGCGCCTGGTCCAGGTCGATCAGAGGCCGATCGGACGCACGCCGCGTTCGAACCTCGCGACGTACACCGGGCTCTTCGACGAAGTGCGGCGCTTGTTCGCCGGAACGCCGCTCGCCCGCAAGCGACGCTACGACGCCGGGCGCTTTTCGTTCAACGTCGCGCGGGGGCGCTGCGAAACCTGCAACGGGGAGGGCTTCGTGATGGTGGAGCTCTTGTTCCTGCCGAGCGTCTACTCACCTTGCCCCGCGTGCAAAGGTGCTCGTTACAACGAGGCGACGTTGGAGGTTCGCTACCGGGACCGCAACATCGCCGAAGTGCTGGGCTTGACCGTCGACGAGGCTCGCGCCTTCTTCGAACGGGAGCCCGCACTGCTCCGGCCGCTCTCGACCCTGAAGGAGGTAGGACTCGGCTACTTGCGGCTGGGCCAACCCGCGACGGAGCTTTCCGGTGGTGAAGCGCAGCGCATCAAGCTTGCCACGGAGCTCCAGCGCTCGCAGCGCGTCGGCGCCGTCTATGTCCTCGACGAGCCGACCACGGGCCTTCATCCCGCCGACGTCGAGCGCTTGATGGCTCAGCTCGAGCAGCTCGTCGATGCGGGCGCGACGGTGATCGTCGTCGAGCACGACCTCCAGGTCATCGCGCAAAGTGATCACATCATCGACCTCGGGCCGGGCGCCGGCGACGAAGGCGGCAAGGTCGTCGCGAGCGGAACTCCCGAGGTCGTGGCGCGCTCGAAGAAGAGTCGAACGGCGGAGTTCTTGCGCGGGATCTGAGCAGCGGAGCAGCAAGGTGCGCTACCCGTCGGGTGTGTCGCGTGAGCCCGAGCTCCGGCACGGGGGATGCAGCGGTACCGTCATGCCCCAAGAATCTCGACTCCGGATCGGTATGCTCGGTGGCGGTGCGTTCGGCCACTACGCCGTGCAAGAGCTGACCAGGTTGCCGGGCGTGGCGCTGGTCGCCATGGCAGAAACGCGCCGCGAGGCTTCCCAAGCGCTGGCTCGGCGGCTCGGTATCCCGCTCTTCAAGAGCGCGGCGGAGCTCGTGAAGATGGAGGACGTAGATTGGGTATATGTGGCGACGCCGCCATTTTTGCACCGGGAGCACGTCACGGCCGCGCTCGCGGCAGGGAAGCACGTGCTCTGCGAGAAGCCGCTGGCGCTCGACCTCGAGTCCGCGGACGAGATGCTGCGCTTGGCCGCCTCCAAAGGCGTTCTCTTGACGACGAATCTCATGCAGCGCTACGGCGCCTTCTTCGAACCGGTACGAGCGATCGTCCAGCAGGGCGTGCTCGGCACCTTTTTGCAGGGTTCGTTCGAAAACTACGCGAGCGACGAGGGACTCCACCCCGACCACTGGTTCTGGGATCCGGCCAAGAGCGGCGGGATCTTCGTCGAGCACGGCGTGCACTTCTTCGACATGCTCGCGGGCTGGTTCGGAGAAGGACGCGTGGTGGCGGCGCAGCGCAGCGTTCGAGCCGAGACGGGCGTCGAGGAGCAGGTGAACTGCACGGTGCGCTACCCGGGGGGCGGGCTCGTCACCTTTTATCACGGCTTCACCCAGCCGAGCCTGCTCGAGCGCCAGGCGTTCCGGCTGAGCTTCGAACGGGGTGACCTCCTGCTCGAAGAATGGATCCCGACCTCGCTGCGCCTTCACGGCATCGTGGACGACGAAGCGGCGCGTCGTGTGCGCGCGCTCTTGCCCGGTGCAAGCGTCGAGGTGCGGGAGCGCTACACGGGCGACGCCGCGCGCAAGACCATTCGCCACCGCGCCTTCCAGGCGACGCAGCGCATCGCCGTCGTCGCCTCCGGTGAGTCCAAGGACGCCCGCTACGCTCAGGCGCTGCGTGCGCTCTTCAGCGATCAGATCCGCCGGCTCCGGGAACCCGGATACGTTTCGCGGCTGACGGAAGCAAACGGTAGGGCTTCCCTCGCCGTGGCGGTGGAGGCGACGCGGCTCGCCGCCGAGCAGAGCGCCCTCGTTTAGGAGGAGCGCTCTGCTCGAGCCGATTCATAGCGCGGGCGGCCCGGCTTCGAACTGCGGCAGGTCGTCGGTGATGGCGTCCCACGGAGCCTTCGAGCCCACGTGGATGTGGCGCTCCGGTCGGATGCCCGGGTCGGCGTCGAAGGAACCCAGAGGGATGACGGCGAAGCCGCGGGCTTCGTCGAAGCGCGGCATGGTCGAGCCGCAAACGCTGCAGAACCAGTGTGCGAAGAACTTGGCTTCGGGGAAGCGGTACTTCGTCAAGAGCTCTTCGCCGCGCAGGAATCGGAGTCCGTCGAGAGGGACCAGCAGGTTCGTGGCGTGGCCGGTGCCGCGCGTCTTGCGGCACCGGCTGCAGTGACAATGAGTGGCGCCTCTCGGCGTAGCCGTCATCTCGAACTCGATGCCGCCGCACAAACAGCTTCCGTGGACGTTCGTCATGCGGCAAAGCCTACGCCATCCTGGACTAGGCGTGCAGGCGGCCGAGCTCATCCGGACCAGCGCTCACAGCACTTGCAAGAACTCCAACAAGTCTTGCTTCTGCTGCGGCGTCAGCGACTCCGGGAAGAAGCTGCCCTCCTCGGGCGGCAAGACGGCCGGCAGGTTCAGCGGGGCGAAGAACGGCAAGATGAAGCGGCTGTAGAGGTCGACGGCGTCTTCCAAGGTTTCGGTGCTGTTGTCATGGAAGTAGGGCGCGGTGTTGGCGATGCCGCGGAGCGGGGGCACGTCGAACGCCTCGAAGTCGGCGGGGTTACCCGTAATGGCCGCGCGGCCCGGGTCCGTCGAGAACAGCTGCGGCAAGAAGTTCGGTCCCACGATCGGGGCCCCGTTCTCGTCGAGCTGTGCCTGGAGATCGAACGGGCTCCCGCTCACGGTTACGGGGACCGGCGGCAAGTCCACCCTCTTCACCGTTCGCGTGCCGTCCGTATAGAAACGGTATCGATACTGCGGCAAGGCCACGCTCGCGTTGAAGCGTGGCCCGAAGAGGTCGCCGAAGATCTGCCCGAGGTAGGACAAATTGGCGAAACCGACGTTCAAGAACTCGTTGTTCGGCTGTGGCAAGAGCACGGCCTGAGGTGGCTGGACGGACGTGTCGAAGAGCACGTTGCCGTCGTCCTTGAGCTGCACGAAGGCAAGATCGTGGATGGTGCGGTTGACGACTTGTAGATTCGTCGCGCCGCCGTGGCACGCCTCGCACGCGATATCGTACACCTCGAGCCCGCGCGCCTGCGCCGGCGTGAGGTGCATCGTGAGCTCGGGGCGCGGGATTTGATCGACGGGCACCCCCTTCGCCATCTTCTTCGCGACCTTCTTGGCGCGGTTCGAGGTGAAGAGCTCCTTTTGGAAGTCGGAGAGCGCGTCGAGGTCGCAGTCCGAGACGGTGCCGCCCTGGCTGTGCGCGGTGATGGCGCCCTGCGCCTGCTCTTGCAGCGTGGTCTTGCGGCCGTCGTATTGGTACGGCGCGGTGATGGCGGCGTTTTCCACGCTAGGCACGGCGCGCCAGACCTCGATGGTGCGCTCCGCGTTCGTGATGACGTTACCGTCGAAGTCGATGACGTCCATGTTGTCGGGCAGGTTCAAGACGACGCGCACGAGCCCCTTCTTCAGGTGCTCGTAGGTCGGCTCCGCGGCGAGCGGATCATCCGCGTCGATCGGGTTGAAGAGCGGATCCCCCGGGTTTTCCTCCAACAAGGCGCTCACGTGGGCGGGCGTCAGGCCGGTGTGATCGGCGCGCACGTGGCAAGTCGCGCAAGATCGTCCGTTGGTGTCCGGGAACGCGGTCTCGAACAGGTCCTCCCCGTCCGGCCGATGCTTGACCGCCTCCTCGACGGTTGCCGCGTCCTCATCGACCTCTTCCGCGACTCCTCCGCAGGCACTCAGCGCCAATAACGAGACGGCTGCGAGCGCTCGCCGGGCTCGTGGGCTGCGAGTCCTGCCGAGCGACGCTGGCGACGACGGGTACGAAAATACGATCGACGAAAACCCTCGAGACGACATCACGTGACCTCCTCTGCGCAATGCGAGCGGACTTCCCCTGGCTCGCGTGGGACGCACCGTACTGCATCCCGAAGCGGAGGAGGTGATTTTCTCGAGGAGGCCGATGAGCTTCGCTAGCTTCATCGAGTCGCCGGCGGCGTCGAACGGCTCGCCGGTCTTCGTTCGTGATCGATGGGGTTCAAACCACCCCTGTCGTTGGAGTCACGATGTAACTGGATAGGAAAGAAGGCAAACATTGCCGACGACTGTCCTCGTGAAACGCGAGACTTCCGCGCGACGAGGAGGGTGAGTCAGTGCCCTTCGGCGAACATCGGCAAAGTCGTGCTGCTTAGGGAAAGAACCTTGCCGCGCGCCATCAAGCGGTCGCGCCTTTCAGGTGAAGCGCAGCGATTTCGGCTGCCTCCGCGGACGTGGCGCCCTGTACGCGGGCCACGATGTAGGAGGCGTACCAATCCGACCAGTGATGCTTCGGCGCGGTCCGTTCGAACTCGCCGTGGCGCGCCTCCGCTTCTCGCAGAAGCCCGGTCAGGCTCGGCACGTCCAGGCTGAGGCCTCGCCCCGGTAGCCGATCGTGAATCTCCTGGAGAACCCAGCCGTTGCCGTCCGGGTCGCTGAACGCCGCGTACGAGCGGTAGGAGCCGCGCTCCGGATCCGGACCGGGCAGTTGTGGTCCCCTGATCCCCTCGTAGTGGAAGGGCTCGCTCACGTCTGCGCCCCGTTCGGTCAGTTCGGCGCGCGCGACCTCGATGTCGTCGACGACGAGTAGCAGTCCCTGGACCGAGCCCGGCGCCGCCGTCGTGATCCCCTTGCCGAAGTGGATGGAGCTCGCTGAGCCCGGCGGCGTAAATTGCACGGCTCGCCAGCCGTCCCCCGCGAAATCGGCGTCGAGTCGCCAACCGAGGCCCTCGTAGAAGCGTTTGGCTCGATCGACGTCGGACACCGGAAGGACGACCGCTTCTAGCTTGGTGTCGACCTGAGTATTCATCGTGACCTCCTGATCGCGGTTCGCTGCGGCGGGCTCGGTCTTACAACTCCACCCTGTGGGATGAATACGTGCGGCCGAGCCCACGGATGGAGGCAACGTTCGCAATCGACGTGCCGGCGCCGGCGCGAGCTCGTGAGTCGATTCGCGAGCCGCCCTCGCTGCGCGCTCGCGGTGAGGGGCGTGCGGCTCGTCAGCAGTGTGGCAGGTCGTGGCGCGCCACCTTGCCACGCTGGTCAGCATGCCGGCTCGCACGCCACGGCACGTCGGATGCAACGCTCGCTCATCACCCACTGAGGAGCTGCCGCGTGAGTTTCGTGGATGTCTTGAAGCACAGCGCGCTCGACGCGCTGGTGCCTGCCGGGAGCTGCGGCGGGAGCGCAGCTCAGGGCGTCGAGCCTGGGGGAGATCGTCCAGACGGCGGTCTGGGCTTCGGGTTCGCGACGGGGATCGAGTGCTCGAACCCCACGATCCCGGGCACGAACGGCCATCGGCTGCGCCGTGATCTCCTCCTCGAGTGCGGTCACTACGCGCGCTGGCGCGAGGATCTCGCGCTGGTGAAGGACATGGGCATCCCGTTCTTGCGGTACGGCTTGCCGAACCACCAAGTTTGCTTGGGTCACGACCGCTACGACTGGTCCTTCTGCGACGAGGTGCTGGGGGAGATGAAGCGCCTCGGCATTCACCCCATCCTCGACCTTTTGCACTTCGGCGTGCCCGATTGGATGGGAGACTTCCAGAACCCCGAGCTGCCCGTGCTCTTCGCGAACTACGCCGGGGCCGTGGCTCGGCGCTACCCCTGGGTGCGGGGCTACACGCCGGTCAACGAGATCTACGTGGCCGCGCGCAACAGCGCCCTCGACGGCATCTGGAACGAAGGGCTCCGGAGCGAGCGGGCCTTCGTCACGGCCCTCAAGCACCTGGTCGCCGCCAACCTGTTGGCGAGCGCCGCCATCGCGCGCCATCGCCCGAACGCGGTGATCATCACGAACGAGTCCGCGGAGTACACCCACCACGTGAGCGCGTCACCGTCGCACTCCATCAAGTTGCGGAACAAGCTCGTGTTCGTCTCGCTCGACTTGCTCTACTCGAAGGCCCCCGACTCGGACGTGCTCCTGTTCCTGCAGGACAACGGCCTCACGCGCGATGAGTTCATGTGGTTCATGAAGACGTCGCCCTCGGGCTTCCAAATCATGGGCAACGACTACTACGGCCACAACGAGAAGCTGGTCTTGCCCGACGGGACCGTGACGTTCGGCGAGGACGTTCTCGGCTGGTACCTGGTCACCCTGCGCTACTACCATCGCTACTACAAGCCCGTGATGCACACGGAGACGAACCTATTCAAGCCGGAGGCGGCGCCGGGCTGGCTGTGGAAGCAGTGGGTCAACGTCCTGCGGATGAGGCGTGACGGGGTGCCCGTGCTCGGGTTCACCTGGTACAGCTTGATCGATCAGGTGGACTGGGACATTCAGCTCGCCGAAAAGCGCGGGACCGTCAACGCGTGCGGCCTGTTCGACATGGATCGCAGACCGAGGCCGGTGGCGCGCGCGTATCGCGATCTGCTGGACGAGTTTGCCGGCATCACGGCGCTCGCGCACGGCGAGATGTTCGAGTTCACGACGCGGAACGCCGTGACTCGGTTGGACGTTTGACGAGGTCGAGCGCGATGTACGCGCTTCCCTCCGGGAGAGGCTCAGCGCTGCACTGCGAACAGCGGGTGTCGCTTCGAGACAGTTGATTCACGGGGCTCGGGCAGGCGCCTCGAGTGCGAATTCTGCGCGTTTCTGCGCGGTGCGACTCGCACGTACGCTGCCGCGCGCTCGCGTAGAACGCGTGCAGTGCTGCAGCGAGCCGGCGCACCGGCGCGGCGTCGGGCGACGCTCTCCGTGCGTCCGCCCAATGCGGGTGCGAGACGTACACGACCTCTGTTCCCCTCTTCTTGTCCGATGTGACTGAGTTTGGTCCCTTTGGTGAGCAGGGTGACCTCGCCGGCGCGCGCCGTCACCACTCCCGGCGGGTGCGCTGATGTGGTCCTCGCGTTGGCGGACCGCCCGACGGCAGTGTTCCTGCGACGTGGAATCCTTCGCTGCGCGAACGCACCGTTCTCTTCTCGTTCGGCTCAGCTTGGGAGAGCGTGAGACCGGGCTCGCGCGCGATGCCCGTCATGGTCTACCGCGAGCGATACGAGCTCAGTTCCGCCTTGCCAACGGTGGGAGTTACTCGTCATTGTTAGGGATTAGGTGATGCAGAACGTTCCGAACCGACCCCTCTCCGCGTTGCTTCTCGCCTGTGGGCTCGGAGTCAGCGTCGGTTGCATCGACAGCCCGGTCGACAAGTCGCGACACCTCGACCCTGGCGCTTCTGGCGGGAGCTCTTCCGGCGGCTCGGGCGGCACGGGCCCCGTTACCCTGCCGGGCGACCTCGCGCTGGACGGAAGCCCCGTCTACTACCGCTTCGTGCGCCTCACCCACGAGCAATGGGAGAACAGCGTCAAGGACGTGTTGAAGCTCCCGGAGCGGAGCGGGCTTTCGAGCGGCTTCGTGCCGGATCCTCCCGAAGGCAAGTTCGAGAACAACGAGCGCGCTCTCTACGTGGGCGGGAACCTGCGGTCGGACTACCAGCGCGCCGCGGAGACGCTCGCCGAGACCGTGGCGAGGAGTGCCTCGGCGCTGGCGCGGCTCGGCAGCGCCGACGACATCACTGGCTTCATCGAGAGCCTCGGGCGACGCGCCTACCGGCGACCGCTCACCGACGAGGAGCAGGCGACGTACGAGGCGCTGTTCGCGTCGGGAAAGACCTTCTTCGAAAGCGGCGATGATTTCGCGGACGGAGCCGAGCTCGTCATCGGGACGATGCTGCAGTCGCCGCACTTCGTCTATCGGGTCGAGCTCAGCCCCGACGGCGAGCGGCTGTCGGGCTACGAGCTCGCGGCGAAGCTCTCGTTTTTGCTGCGCAACACGACGCCGGACGAGTCATTGCTCGGAGCGGCCGAAGCAGGTGAGCTCGACACCCAAGAGGGCCTCACCAGCATCGCTCGAGAGATGTTGTCGGCGAACGCGAGCGCGGGGGCGCTCGAGCGCTTCCACACCACGCTGTTCGGTCTGAAGCGCTACGAATCGATCGCCAAGGACGAAGCGCTCTTTCCGGCTTACAGCGAGGCGGTCAACGCATCCCTGCTGGCCGCTGATCTGCGCTTTTTCGAGCGCGTCTACCAGGGCGGCTTCGGCCTGCGCGAGATCCTGACCTCGAACGTGGCCTACGTGGACGAGCTGACGGCGCCGTTTTACGGACTGTCCGCGGGGCGCGAACTCGAGGAAGTGCGGCTCGCGGACAACCGTCCCGGCTTCCTGAC
>JAEZYO010000492.1 GCA_023419055.1 Pseudomonadota bacterium
ACCGCGCGCAAGAGCGCGATGCCGTCCATGCCCGGCATCGTGATATCGCTCAAAATCACGTCGAAAGAGCGCCGCGCGACGAGCTCGCGCGCCTCGTCCCCGTCCTCGGCGGTTTCCACGAGGTACCCGGCGCCGCGCAACACGGTAGCGTAGGCGCGCAGCAGGGGCACCTCGTCGTCCACGATCAGAACGCTCAAGTTTTGCTGAGCTGCACGGTGTCCGTCGTTCACGACGCGCTCCGAATTCTCACCGGATCCTACCTCCCCATGAGCACGAGTGCCCGCTGGACGGCGCCGGCAAAATCGCCTCACTCGCGCGCGAGCACGCGCGTCGCTCGTCAGCCGACGCGAATCAGCGAGCAGGGCAGCGAATCAGTAACCGAAATCGGGCGCGCCGCCCGCGGGCTTCGCAGGCTGAGCGGGCTTCGCGGGCTTCGGTTCCGCCGCCGCGGGCTTCGGAGCGGCGGGTTTCTGCGCAGGGCGGAACGACTTCGCGCCCGGCGCCGCGGCCACCGGAGCCTGTGAGGCCGTGGGAGCAGCGCTCGCTTCCGCGACGGGTGCGGCGGAAGCAACGACGGGAGCCTCGACGCTCGGCGCTACGGGAACCACTACGGGCGGAGGCGGAGCTGGCTCGACGGGCACATTCGAGGGAGCGGGGACTGCTGCGGCGGCTGACGGCGCTTCGGGAGCTTCTGCCTTCTTGCCGAGCACCGAGAACGCGAGCGCCCCGCCCGCGACCAACACGGCCGCCGACGCGGCGGCAGCGATCACGAGCCCGGTCTTGCTCTTCTTGACCTCGGTGTCGGCGCCGGCCTGCGAGCTCGCCCAGTTACCCGCGGTGCCCGACGCGGCCGGCTTCACGCCGGAGCCCGGCGTCGCGATCAAACCGCGCGAGGACACGAGCGACGCCCTCACCCCTTCGGGTATCGCACCGGGCATGCCGTCGGGAGGCACCGAGACGGCGCGCCCGTGGGCGAGCCAGTTGTCGAGGGCCGTGAGGAAGTCGCGCGTCGACTGGAAGCGCTGCCCCAGGTCGCGCGCCATCGCCTTCGAGATCAGGCTCGCGAAGGCGGGCTCCAGATCGTGCACGATGGTCTCGGGGCGCGGCACCTCCGAGAGCACGATCTTGAACATCAGCTGGTTGAAGGTCGCGGCGTCGAACGGGACCTGACCGGTCACCGCCTCGAACATGATCACGCCGAGCGAGTAGATGTCGCTGCGCTGATCGGCCTCCACGCTGCCGCTCGCCTGCTCGGGCGACATGTAATACGGCGTCCCCATGACCGCGCCCGTGCGCGTCATCTTCATGCCGTCGCCGGAGAGCGGCTGGAACTTCGAGATGCCAAAATCGATGATCTTGACGAAGTCCGGGGTGCCCGCCTTCTCCCGCAGGATGAAGATGTTGTCCGGCTTGAGGTCGCGGTGGACGATGCCCGCGGCGTGCGCGGCGCCGAGCCCCACGAGCACCTGGCGCATGAGCGGCGCGAGCTGCTGCGCGCTCAGGCGCCCGAGGCGCTTGATGCGCTGGGACAGCGACTCGCCGTCCAAAAACTCCATGACGATGAAGTGATCGCCGTCGCCGAGCGCGCCGAGATCGAGCACCTCGAGGATGTGATCGTTGCCGATGCGCCCGGCCGCCTGCGCCTCGCGCTCGAAGCGCGCCATCACCTCGCTGTTGCCGGTGAACGCGGCGTGCAAGACCTTGATGGCGACGCGCCGGTTGATGCGGACGTTCTCGCCCTCGTAAACGGCACCCATGCCGCCTTCGCCGATCAGGCGATTGATGCGGTACTTGTTGTCGACCAGTTGGCCAATCTCGAGCGTCATGGCTGTCTCTGCGCTGTAAGCACTCGGCCCACCTCTACCGCACCGTCCGGGCACCTCGGGACCCGAGGTCGAAAGGGGGTACTCCTCGGAGTAGGCCGTCCTCCAGCATACGCTCCGCCACCGCATTTCGCGCTTCAAAATCCATAAGCCGCCGAATGCTCACGTCTTTCCGCCGGCACTAAAGCCGGGCCTGTTGCCAAACGCTCGCGGCCGGGTCGCCCTTCCGTGTAACATCGAGGGTCATGAGGAGACTTGGTGCGGCGTCACGCCGGCCCATCGTGGCCGCCGTGCTCGCAGGGTTCTTGAACGTGGCTTTTCTCTCGTCAGCGGGGGTCGCGGTTGCGCAAACCGACGACCAGCGCGCAGCCGCCCGGCAGCTTGCCACCGACGGCGCGCAGGCCTTCAACGAGGGTCGGTACCAGGACGCGGTGGACTCCTTCACGAAGGCCGAGTCCCTCGTGCACGCGCCGCCCCACCTCCTCTACCTGGCTCGCTCTTACGAGAAGCTCGGGCAGCTCGTGAAGGCGCGTGAGGCGTACCTCAAGGTCGTCAAAGAGAACCTGCCCGCGAACGCGCCGCAGGCGTTCCACGACTCGCAGAGCAAGGCCGCCGAAGAAGTGAAGGCCATCGAGCCGCGGATCGCCGGGCTCGCCGTCAAGGTCGAGGGCGGAGAAGGCGGTAAGGACCTCGCCGTCCTCGTCGACGGCGTGCCGATCCCCGCCGTCTTGATCGGCGTCTCGCGCCCGATCGACCCGGGTCAGCACCAGGTCGAAGGCGGCGCGGACGGCTTCCGCGCCGAACCTCAGACCATCACCCTCGCGGAGGGTGAGAAGAAGGCGATCGTGCTCACCCTGATCGCTGACCCGAACGCGAAGTCTCCCGTCCCGAGCGCACCACCGCCGGAAGCGACGCCCGCGACGGCGGCACCGGTAGCAGCCACCACTCCACCCCCCGCAACGGATCGGGGCGCCGACGACAAAAGCGGCCTACGGATCGGCTCCTACGTCGCCTTCGGCGTGGGCCTGGTCGGCCTCGGCGCGGGCACCTTCTTCACGCTGCAATCGGCGAGCAAGCGCAGCGACGCGGACGACAAGTTCGAAGCGTGCGGCGGCGAGAGCGGCTGTTACAACGGCAACCCCCTCTCGAAAGAGGTCGAGGAGCTCGACGGCGACGCGAGGAGCGCGCAGACGCTCGGCATCATCGGCTTCGCGGTGGGCGGCGTGGGGCTCGCCGCCGGCACCGTCCTGTTCTTCATGAGCGCCGACAACCAAGAGCAGACCGCGTCCGTCCGGCCCTACGTAGGGATCGGCAGCGCCGGGCTCACGGGCAAATTCTGATGGAGGCTTCGAACACCATGCAAAATCCTCTTCCTTCGAGCACCTCCACCAAGAACCCGCTGGTGAAGCTCGCCGTGACGCTTCTCGCCCTGGCAGCGCCGCTCGCCTTCGCCGCGAGCTGTACCAGCGGCGGCGACGACCCCGCACCCGAGAGCCTCGAGAGCGTCGAGAGCGTCGAGCAGGGCATCAGCTGCAACTGCATCAACGCCTTGGGCGTCCAGACCAGCATCGAGTGTCCCGCCGACAACTCGTGCGGCGAGTGGTACTGCACCGGGCTCAAGGGGTGTTCCGTCGCGTGCGGCTTCAAGAAGGAGCTCGGCGAAGGCGACAAGTGCAAGACCGTGTCGGGCAACACCGGCGCTTGCATGCAGAACGACGCCGGCAACGGCCTGATGTGCTGCGGTTGTTACGACAAGGAGGAGAAACGCTGCTACGACGGCGGCGGGCCCCAACACTGCGGTGTTCAGGGCGACAGCTGCCAGACGTGCAAGGCCGACGCTTGCAACGCGGCCACCTGCCAGGAGGGCAAGTGCGGCGTCGAGCCGACGAACGAGGGCGGCGACTGCAACGACAACAACGTCTGCACGCTCGGTGACAAGTGCAACAAGGGCGTGTGCAAGGGCCCGGGCACCCTGAACTGCAGCGACGGTAACCCCTGCACGACCGACGCGTGCGACCCCGAGAAGGGCTGCACGACGCACGAGCCCGTCCCCAACAACCCGCCACAAGCGTGCAACGACGGAAACTTCTGCACCGGCCCCGATCAGTGCGTGAACGGGCAGTGCTCGGGCGCAGCCGTCACGTGCGACGATGGCAAGCCTTGCACCGACAACAGCTGCAACCCTGCGACCGGCTGTGTCTTTCCCGCGAAGGCCCTAAACGCCAGCTGTGACGACGGGAGCTCCTGCACGACGGGTGAGACCTGTCAGGATGACGACGACGACCCGGGTACTCCCCTCAACTGCGTGAGCGACGATGGCGTAGCTTGCAACAACGGCAACCCCTGCATCGACCCGGACTGCGTCGGAGCCGTTTGCCCCGCTGAGCCAGTCTTCCTCGACGGCAACGCCTGCTCCACCTCGCTCTGCATGGTGAACGAGACCTGCTCGAGCGGGAACTGCCAGGGCGGTCAGGCCAAGAACTGTGACGACGGCAACCCCTGCACCATCGACACCTGCAACGAAGCCACCGGCTGCCTCAACGTCCCGATCCCGTCGGGCACGACCGTGCTCTGCGATGACGCGAACCCCTGCACGACTCGAGACGAATGTGACGGCGACACCTGCAAGGGCACCGAGATCGAGTGCACCCCGCTCGACAGCTGTCACAAGGCTGGTTCCTGCAACGAGGAAGACGGCACCTGCTCCGATCCTCGTCAGCCGGACGGCACCACCTGTGACACCACCGGCGAGTGCGACGAAGGTGTCTGCATCGGTGGCACCGTAGTCACCCCGGGTGAAGGCGGCGCGAACGGCGAAGGCGGCGCGCCAGAGCCGGGCGCGGGCGGAGCGCCGAGCGGCGCGACGGGCGGCGAAACGGCTTCCGGCGGCACCGCAGGAGAAGGCTCCGGCGCCACCTCGTCGGGAGGCACCGAGACCGATCCGAACAAGCAGGGCGGCATCTACGCGCGCGACCCCGGCGGTTGCTCTTGCTCCGTCCCGGGTGCTCCGAGCGAGCGCCGCGCGCAGGGCACGCTGGCGTTGCTCCTCGTCGCAGGCGCCGCGTTCCTGCGCCGCAAGCGCGCCGCGTAACGCTCCGCGCAGCGAGGAAGAAGAGCCGCGATCGACAGCGACCGCGGCTCTTCTCGTTTTGTCGACTGGCTACCGCCCCGCGCTCAGTTGCACGCGGGGTGATCGTCACAGTCCGCGCAGCCGCAGCCCTCGGTCCACGGTGAGCAGGAGCCGTCTCCGTTGCAGCCGCACACCGTGGCCCCGGCGCAGTCTGGACACGTGCAGTCGTCGTCGTTGCCGCAGGTCCCGTCCGTGTTGCAGCCAGTGCACACGCACGCGGTCGCGTCCGGCGCTGGACAGCCGCCGCTCGGAACGCCCGACATCAGGTTACACACGAAGGGCGCGCACTCCGCGACGCCCGCGCAGTCGGCGCAGCTGCAGCCCTCGATCCACGGCGAACAGATCCCGTCGTTGTTGCAGCTCGCGCAGAACGTCGCCGCGGCGCAGTCGTCGCACACGCAGTCCTCGTCCGATCCACAGACGCCGTCGTCGTTGCAGCCCTCGCAGACGCACGCCACCGCGTCGTCCACCGTGCAGCCGCTGGGCGGCGCGTGGTCGTCGAGATCGCAGTCGCCCGTCTCGTTGACCACGATGCTGACGCTCGCCTGGCCGTTGCCGAACGCTATCTTCTCTCGGCCCACGTCGAAGACGAACGTCACGTCGGTGACGACCCCGTCCAGGATCTCGGCGGCGACGGGATTCGGGCTCGCGAGCTCCGCGTCCATCTCGCGCAGATCGGACGCGCGGATCATCTGCCAGCCTTCTCGCAGGCTGACCGAGTAGCTGCCGACCGGGAGCTCGGCGACCAGCGTGGACTCGGACGAGTCGGCGAACGCGCTCGTCATCGTAGGGCCCGCGAAATCGATCACCGCCGATTGCAGGCGGTAGACGGCGCCCGACGGCCCGGTCGCCTGGAGCGGCAAGCGCGCCGACCCGACCTGTTCCTCTCCTTGTCTCGGCGCGTCGTCGCTCGCGCAACTCGGCACCGACGCCAAAATGAACAAACCAAACCCAGCGACCACGATGGACTTCAACATGGTTTCCTCCTCGCACCGCGCGGTGCGCCATTCCCTCGAACGGCGCGGACGCTAACACGCCCTCTCGCGGCACAGAAACGTACGCCGGGCTTAGAGCCGGTCCTGCCGCTGACCCACTTCTGGAGCGCCCCGACCGGTTCCGGAGGGCCTCCGAGCATCGCGAGGAGCCGGCGTGACCGGCAGCCGGGAGCGCTCGCCCCGCGCGCGGCAGCGTTCGTCCCGGCTCAGGCAGCGAAAAGGGAGATCTCGGCGGGCCGCCGACCCGATTCAGGAGGGCCCCCGCCCAGCCCTGGAGGGCCCCCTAGCGCTCCTCGAGGC
>JAEZYO010001015.1 GCA_023419055.1 Pseudomonadota bacterium
ATGATGGCGACGCCGAGCCAGAACGCCGCGCGGCCTCCGCGCCGCTGGAAGGGGTGCGGGCCGGGGAACGCGACTCGGGCCATGCGCCCTGCCCGTGCAAGACGCGCGCCGGGTCGATTTGCCGCGCGCCTACTCCATGCGTGCGCTGAAGCTTGCCGAAAGGCTCAGCAGCGCGAGCAGAATAGCGACGGCGCCGATCACGACCGTCGGAATGCGCTTCCAGCCGAGCGTCTCGCGCGACAGCGGATTCGTGAGCGCGCTGTACGCGGTGCCTCCGCCGAACGCGATCGCGACCAGCGGGAACAAGAAGAACAAGATCTTGTGTTCGAGGACGAAGGAGACGAGCGCGATCAACACCGCTCCCCAAGCGCCGACGAAAGCGGACCCTGCGCTCTTGGTCTCGACCTTCCGCTGCTCGGCGGCCAGGCGCTCGCCGCACGGCACACAAACGACGCTGCCGTCGGGCGCGTAGCGGCCCTGCAGCGGATCGAAGCTCGTCCCACAAACCGGACAGTCTTTCACGCTCACCTCACCGACTCTCAGCATGCCCGAGCACGAGCCTTCACGTCAAATGAGGGCTTCATCGCTTTCTCCCGCGACGAGGCTCGGGCGAAAAAGACGAGCAGGCTCGCGTCCCGTTTTAATGCCGGATTAAAGCGCAGGCTTTTCTCCCAGTGAGATCCATGTGTATCGACGGCTCCGTGTCTCTACGTCGAGTGCTCTTGGTTCCGTTTCTTGCCGTAGCTTGCCAAGTGGTAGGTGGGATTGAAGTCCGCGACGAGTTTCGCCCCGGCGCGCCGAGCGACGGCGCTGGTGGTGATGGAGCGGGCGGAGAGGGCTCCGAGGCAGGCAGCGGCGGCGCCCTGAGCACCGCCGGCAGCCCCGGAGAGGCGGGCGCGCCCGGCTCCGCCGGTGAGGGGACCGGCGGCGAACCCTCGCAGGTCGTGTGCGGAGACGGAAAGAAGCAGGGCTCCGAAACGTGTGACGACGGGGACGAGAACGGAGAGCACGGAAAGTGCGACGCCTCTTGCCTGTTCGTGTGCGACGGCGAGTGTCCCATCCGGGTCGACCCGAAGATCTCGGCCGCCGGTAACGGCAAGACATGGAAGACCGCCTTCCGCTCGCTCCAAGACGCGGTCGACCAGCAGGAGGAGGCTGGTGGCGGTGAGGTGTGGGTGAAGACGGGCACCTTCGCCGCGTCCGGAGCCGACACGATGCTGACGCTGAAGTCGGGAGTAGACGTCTACGGAGGCTTTGCCGGGAACGAGCTCACTCGAGCGGAGCGCGACGTACCGACCGTCGATCGCGCGACCACGCTCAACGCGAACGAGGTCTCGACCCCCGCCGTGGTCGGCGACGGGGTTCAGCACGTGACGTTCGACGGCTTCACGGTGAAGAACGCCGTGGGCGCCAAAGGTTCGGCCTTTCAGGCAACCGGCAGCTCCGATCTGACCCTGAGCCACGTCTTCTTCACGGACAACGGCGCGACCGCGTGCGGCGGCGCCATGTGGCTCGAGAACGCCGAGATCCGGCTCCTGGGCGGCGCTTTCGAAGACAACCATGCGGGCACCACGGGTGGTGCGATCTGCGCCGAAC
Organism: Pseudomonadota bacterium; assembly: GCA_023419055.1. Next base: position 1,597 of record JAEZYO010001015.1, read on the forward strand.
GCGCCACCAAGCTCGAGATCGAGGGCACCCGGTTCGTCGACAACGACGCGGTGCAGCGCGGTGGAGCCATCGACGCTTACGGCTCGTACAGCCCGGTGGCCAAGCCGGACGTTGCCATCGAGGCCGCGACCTTCATCGGCAACCGCGCCACGCGTGAAGACGAACCCTCGAGCGGCGGGGGCGCGCTCTATCAAATGGCGGGGACGCTCACCATCGTCGACTCGGACTTCAAGGCGAACTCGGCGTCGCTCCAGAGCGGGGCCGCCGTGTACCTGAACGACGTCGCGGCCGACGTTTACAACTCCGTGTTCGCGGAGAACGAGGGCTTCCGCACGGCGTTTCACACCGAGTTCGGCGGCCCCGTCCACATCGTGGGCTGCACCTTCGCCTTCAACGACGTGAACTGCCCGGGACCCTGCAGCGTCAGCGGCGACGCGACGGTGATCGAGAACTCGCTCAGCGTGGTGAGCGAGAAGATTCAATGGCCCGGGTTCGCGAGCAGCGTGACGACGACCATGAACTGCGATGTCTTCACTTCGGGCGGTCTCGGATCCATCGCGTCTCCGTTCGGGACGGCGCCGCTCCTCGATCGTGACGAGAACGGCGTCGAGGACTACCTCTTGCTCGTGGTGCCGTCGGCGGACGCCCAGCCCTGCTTTCATCAAGGTGGTGATTCGGTCTCGGACACCGCCGGGATCCCCTGGAAGTCGCTCACGACGAGCGGCAACAACTGCCTCGACGTATCGCCCGTGGACGTGGGCCGTCACTACCAGCCGACGAACGCGAATCCGACGGCCTGCGAGTGACGCCGTCGGGTGCGGGATAGTCCTCGGCGTCACGCTCGGCGCGCGGAGCCGTGCCTCGCTGCGTGGCGAGTTGGCGCCGCTCCAAAGCGCGCAGTCGACCGGCGCGGCCTTGATTTCGCACGAAAGCGAGGCGGTACGGCGCTTGCCCGCGTGCCGCCACCATGAAGCTCACCACCACTCGACGTTCCGTGCTCGGGGCCATCGGCGCGGCGTTCGTCGGCGCTTGCAGGAAGGCCGACGCGCCGAAATCGTCGCCAGTCGCCACCGCGGGCGCCGCACCACCCGCGACGAAGAGCTCGTCCGTGCCGCGTCGCCGGCTCGGCCGCACGGGGCAGCAAGTCTCCCTGATCGGGCTCGGCGGGTATCACCTCGGCAAGCCGAGCGAAGACGAGTCGATTCGAATCATCAGGCGAGCGATCGATCGCGGGGTCACCTTCCTCGACAACTGCTGGGACTACAACGGCGGCGCGAGCGAGGAGCGCATGGGTAAGGCGCTCCAGGGCGGCTATCGGGAGCGCGCCTTCCTCATGACCAAGATCGACGGCCGCACGGCGCAGGCCGCGAGCGCTCAGCTCGAGCAATCGCTCGAGCGCTTGAAGACCGACACGATAGACCTGGTGCAGATCCACGAGATCATCCGTCCGGGTGATCCGGATCGCTGCTTCGCGCCGGGCGGCGCGGTCGAGGCGCTGCAGGCGGCGCAGAAGGCCGGCAAGATCCGCTACATCGGCTTCACCGGGCACAAGGACCCTGAGTATCACCTGGCGATGATCCAGAAGGGGCTCGACAAGGGCTTCACCTTCGACACGGTGCAGCTTCCGCTCAACGTCATGGACGCGCACTACAAGAGCTTCGAGAAGAAGGTCCTACCCGTGCTCTTGAAGCACGACATCGGGGTGCTCGGGATGAAGTCGCTCGGGTCGGGAGACATCTTGAAGAGCAAGGCGGCGAGCGCGGTCGAGTGCCTCCACTACGCCATGAACCTGCCGACGTCGGTCGTCATCACCGGCTGTGACAGCATGCAGGTGCTCGACCAGGCGCTGAAAGCAGCCGAAGATTTTGCGCCCCTCCCGCAAGCAGAGGTGGACGCGCTGCTCGCTCGCACGGCTCCGTTCGCCAAGGCCGGGGAGTTCGAGCTCTTCAAGACCAGCGAGAAGTACGACGGCACCGCGCGGAACCCTCATTGGCTCGAAGAAGCGCGGCTCTGAGTCGCCCTCTTTACAGGCGCCCGCAGTCGAGAAACCATGCCGGGTGGCATGGACCATCTTTCTCCTCCTGGGACGACGGCGGAAACCGACCTCGAGCTTCTGGCGGTGCCGGGGAGCGTCAAGGTCGCCGGGGGCATCCTCGTCCTGACCGGGGTCTTCACGGTCTTGATCGGCCTTCAGATCTGGGGCCTGCTCACGGTGGTGGGGCCGATCAAGCTCGTGGCCCCGCTCGCCGTCGCGCTCGGAGCGAGCGCCGTGGTGCTCGGCGCAGGCGTGGCTCGAGCCCGCCTCGCTGCAGCTTCGATCGGGCTCGGGCTCGCCCCGGTGATCGCGCTCTTCGGCCTGGTTTGGTTTTCGTTCGCGCTCCTGAACGGCGTGCTCTCGATGATCTCGCTCGCGGTGCTGCCGCTCGCCGGAGTCTCGACGATCCTGATCGCGACCTCGCGCGCGCGGGTGAAGCGCGTGGAGGAGGCGCGCCAGCGCCTGCGCGCCGAGGGCCTCGACGCGGGGCTCTGACGCGCCATGTCGCTCGCGAAGATCGTCGCTTCGGCGCTCGCACGGGGCGCAACTCGCGGCTCCTGGGTCGCCGCTCGCGAGGCGCTCGCGCCGCTCGAGCCGTTGACGCGCCTGCGCGCCCTCTGGCGCTTGCGGCGCGTGCTGCGCCGAGCTCAAGAGCTCACGTCGAGCGCGGATCCGAGCCACGAGCTCCGGGTGGCCGCGCTGCTCTCGCTCGAGAAGCGGCCTGAATCGGACGTCGACGACCAGGCGGCGATCGCGGCCGAGCTCCAGGCGCTCGAACTCGTGGCCGTACCGAAGCAGAAGCCGTGGCCGACGCTCGGTGCCGTCGCAGCGGTGGCGTTGCTCGTCGGGGCGGGTTTCACGCTCAAGAGCCTGCTTGCGCCCTTCGATCCAGAGCTCACTCCCGCGGGGCATGCGCTCGGGGAGGGCCTCGCGGGTTACGTAGTGGCGCTCGGGCGCTCGCCGGAGCGGCGTGTCGAGGCGCTCGCGGCTGCCAGGGCCAAGGCGCTCGGCCCCGAAGCACGCGCGGCGCTCGGAGACGGCGGGTTCACACGCCTCGAGCAGCTCCTCGCGCGGGCCGAGCGGGTTGCGAACGCACGCGGCGAAGCGACCTTGAACGCGGATCGAGACGCGTTCTTCCTCGCGGCGAACGATTTCGGCGCGGAGCTCGCGAAGCAGGGGCTCCCGTACTTCGTCGACGCAGAAGTGCTGCTGCAGCGAGACGGCGCGCTGCCGCTCTTGCTGGTCTCGTACACCGAGCGCGAGGTGGAGGTCCGCTTCGGAGATCGGCGGGTGCGAGCGCTCTACCTCTGGCGCCTGGATCGCCTGCGCGTGAACTGGCCCGCGCTCGGCTACACGCGACCCCGGACGCCCGCGGCGCTGATCTTGCTCGACCAGCTCGAGCACGATCTGGTCGGCTACGTGCTGCCCGCGCTCCCCGAGAAGGAGAGGGTCGAGCTCGTCGACGAGCAGACGCGCCTGCGCGAAGAACCCTGGGTGGCAGAGATCGAGACGCGCGCCGCCGAGCTCCTGCGCCGCCACTACGGGAAAGCCCTCGCGGATCCGGAGACGAGCGAAGTCGCTCGCCTGCTCGCGAGGCGCCGCGCGTTGCTCGTGAAGTTTCAACAGAACCTCTCCGGACAAGGACGGACTCTCGTGCCGCCGCGCCGGCTCGTCCCCGAGTACGACTACGCGGAAGATCTGGCGCGGCGCATCTCGAGGCAGAACCTGCGCGAGTGGGACTCCCTGCACGGGGCGCTGCTCTCGCCGCGTCTGCTCGAGCAGTTCGAGGAGCTCCGCGATCGCTACGCGCTCTCGGTCGAGCGACACGAGGTCCAGCATCGGCTCGACTTCATGCAGGGCTTCGCCCCGGTTCCGGAGCGGCTCGCGAGCCTCGTGGGCCTCGAGAATCGCCTCGACGCGCCCGAGGGCAGCTTGGGCGCCGGCGCCCGGCACGAGCTCTCGGCCTACCTCGCCGAGCTCGCGGACGGGCCGGACTCACCGCTGCTCGCGCTGGTGCTGATGTCTCGCATCGTGCTCAATCGCGGCGCGCTGGGCGGTCCGCACTCGTACGCCGTCGCGGCGCTCCTGATCTCTCTCGCCGAGGAGCTCGGCATCGACGTCAGTCGCTTCGAGCGCCGGATCGAACGCGAGGCGCTGGGCCGCTTGATGCTCGAGATCGGCGCGCGACCCGAGCGGGAGATCCGCGGAGCCGCCGAGCGCTGCTACGCCGAGCTGTTCGGCGCGCCGCTGCAGAAGAGCGGAGAGCGACAGGTCAGCGAGCACGCCAAGTGGCGCCATTGACGCGGAGGGTTCAGTCCGCCTCCCAGCGGACGCGCGCCGGCCAGAAGCAGCTCGAGGTGTCGCAGTCGTCGCCGGCGTGACCGTATGCAGGGTCGTTGTGCGTCCAGGCTCGCACCGCCACACGCACCTCGGTGGGTTCGACCTCGAGCGCCGCGTTGCCTTGGACGAGCACCGAGTCGCTGCCGACTTGTGCGGGGAAGTTGTCGACGGAGTAGCGGCACGCGCCCTCGTCGAGGTTTCCGTAGGCGAGGCCTCCGCCGACGTACTCCCAACCGCTTGCCAGGCGCCGGTAGACGGCAAACTCGAGGCTGCTGTGATTGCAGTCCCACTCCGTATCGCGATCCGGCCCACTCCAATCGGGCTCGATCAGCGCACTTTCATTCACGAACGCTCTGACCCAAGCAAAATCGGCGCAGTCGAGCTCTCCGACCGCGTGACTCTCGACCGACAGCTCGGCGTGGCTCGAACCTGGGGCGATCTCCGCATCCACCGGCAGCTCGTTCAGCCGGCTCGCGCACGACTGCCTCAGGTCGGTGATCGGATTATCGGCGTCCGTCACCGTGTGCCGATGCGTGCCCGTCTCGGGTGCAGAGCTCTGCACCGCGTTCGAGTCGTCGTTGCTCCGGCCATCTCGCGTCGACGTGACGGTGTTGCTACAAGCGCCGAGCAACGTCGGTACGAGGAGGGCGAACCAGAACCGCATGGCACCCCTCGCTTCGCAAGCGATGTGCCATGCGCGAGCTCGACGTTTGCCGTTCGAGGCAGTGACGGAGCTCGCGCATTTCCTGCGGTGCTCGAAGGGCTCGTGGCGTCCTGCCTCGCGTGTCTCTCCGCGCCCGACTCAAGCGCGAATCGCAAGAGCGCCGACCTTCCGCCTTATCAGCCGTTGATCACGCCGCAGCCGAGACGGCCGCCCGCGTTCCCGGTCGGCTGCCCGCCGTCGTCCTTCTTCTCGTGCACGATGATGGCCTTGCCGACATAAGAATTCGGATCGTTCGGCTTCAGGTTGGCGCCAGGGACCGTGATGTCCTGAGTCCCTTTGCCGTCCTTACCGATGGTGATGTTGCCGAGATCGCCCAGGTGACGTTGCTCCACCGCCGGCAGGCCGTGTTGGTGGCCGGCCGGATTGAAGTGTCCACCCGCGCTCGATCCGTCGGGCGCGCTGCAGTCACCCTTCTCGTGAACGTGCGCGCCGTGATCGCCCGGGCTGATGCCTTCTACTTTCAGCACGACGTGAACACCGCCTTCGGTCTCCGTGAGCGTCGCCGTTCCGACGAGCTTCGAGTTGCTCTTGGGCTCGAGCTTGACCTCGATGGTGCGCGGCGCAGCCGGAGCTGCCTCCGCGGCGGGGGCGGCCGTCTCCGCGGCAGGAGCCTCCGCGGCCGGAGCGGGCGCTGCCGGTTCCGCCGCGGGAGGCGGGGGAGCTTCCGGAGCCGCCGGGGGTTCCGAGGCCTTACCCCCGCAGCCGGCCAGCCACATCGAAGTTCCGAGCGCGATCGCGATGCAGGATGCTTTCATGAAACCGTCCTCCTCTTTCGGGTTGCTTCATAGCCCTCGTGAGTGCTGCGCCGCAATCGTGGCCGCGAGTTCCGCCCGAATAAAGCCGGCTGACGTTCGGCGCGGCGAGTCGTCGCGGCAACCGAGTGGCACCTTTTTGCCACGCCTTGCTCGGCGAGGCCTGGAGGCACGCCGATTGCTGCGCTTGCTCCTCGTGAGCACCCGCCTTTCCAGTCGAACCCTCTCCGACTTGCGATTGGACGTTACGCCGCCGGGCTACGACCGCTCGAAGTTGACGCCCGGCATCGTTCACATCGGGGTCGGCAATTTTCATCGCTCGCACGAGGCGCTCTACGTCGAGGAAGCGATGCAGAGGAGCAACGCCTTCGATTGGGCGATCCAGGGCGTCGGGATCATGCCGGGTGACGCGAGCTTGCTCCGCGCGCTCTACGAGCAAGACGGCCTTTACACGCTAGTGCAACGCGACGACGAACGGGTCGAGGCGCGCGTCGTGGGCTCGATCGTGCCCGAGCTGCTCGGGGTGGAGGATCCGGAGGCCATCTACGAGGCGATCGCTCGACCTTCGACGCGGATCGTGTCGCTCACCGTTACGGAGGGTGGATACTGCGTCGACGGGAGCGGCGCGCTCGACCTCGAGCATGCTGGCGTCCAGCACGATCTCTCGCAGACCGGTGAGCGCCCGAAGACCGTCTACGGCTACCTCGCCGAGGGCCTCGATCGCCGTCGACTCCGGAAGCTCGAGCCATTGACCGTGCTCTCTTGCGACAACTTGACCGGGAATGGCCGAGTCGTAGCCCGTGCGCTCTCGGGGTTCGCGGAGGCGCGAGACCGGGAGCTCGCTCGTTGGATCCGCGATCGCGTGACCTTCCCGAGCTCGATGGTCGATCGCATCACCCCGGTCACGTCCGACAGCGATCGCGACTTCCTGCGCTCGACGTACGACATCGAAGATCGCTGCCTCGTCACGTGCGAGCCGTACCGGCAGTGGGTGCTGGAAGACTCCTTCGCCAGCGGGCGCCCGCCGCTCGAGCTTGCCGGCGTTCAGTTCACGTCGGACGTCGCACCGTATCAGAACGTCAAGATTCGCCTGCTCAACGCGACGCACTCGGCGATGGGCTATCTCGGCTACCTGTGCGGCTACCGCTACGTGCACGAGGTGGCGACGGCGCCCGAGTTCACGAGCTACCTGACGGGCTTGATGGACCTCGAGGTGACTCCGCTGCTCGCGCCGCTCCCCGGCCTCGAGCTCGGACCGTACAAGCGCGCGATCATGAGCCGCTTCGCCAATCGGGCCATCGTGGACACACTGCTCCGCATCTGCTCGGACGGCTCGGCGAAAATTCCGAAGTTCATTCTGCCCTCCATCGCGGAGGAGCTGCTTCGGGAGGGCCCGATCGGCAAGCTGACGTTGTGCGTCGCGGCTTGGCTGAGGTTCCTCGACGGCGTGGACGAGGCAGGCGCCCCGATCCCGCTTCAGGATCCCGGCGCCGAGAAGCTCGTCAGCGTGCTCCGTCGCTCGAGGTCCGATCCGCGCCCCGTGCTCGAGTTTCGGGAGTTCTTCGGGGAGCTCGGGAGCTCACCGCGATTCGTGGCCGAGCTCGAGCGAGCGCTCAAGAGCCTATATTCAGAGGGGGCTCGGGCGACGCTCGCCAGAACGGCGTGAGCCTCGGAGACCCCCTGCGGCCGCACCCAGCGCGAGCGTCCGTTGGTCCCGCGTGTAATCCTGGAGGGTCCCGAGACCTTACCGAGAGCCATGTCGAGACCACCCGATGAGGACCCCCTCGAGCGGCTGTCCAAAGTTGCAACGAGCGAAAGGCGTGCCCTGGCCGCCCTGGCGCGTCGCGAGGGGCTGACGCCCGAGGAGGCGGTCGACTGCGTCCAGGAGGGGCTCTGCACCCTGCTCGATCTGGTGCAAGACGGGCGCCTCCGGGACTCCGACGATCCCGCTCCGGTGCTCGCGACGATCGTCCGGAACGCCGCGCGCAACCAGAGGAGGCGCCACTACCGCGCGCGTCCTCACGACGAGATCGACGCGCGCGAGCGGGCGGACGACAGCGCCGTCTTACAGGAAGAGCTCTTGGTGCGCGCGGAAGACACCGTGCGCTTGCGCGCCTGCGTCGCCGAGCTTTGCGAGATTCAACGCGCCGTCGTCACGCTACGCTTGCTGGAAGAGCGCCCGGGAGAAGACGTCGCCGAGCTGCTCGGCATCACCAGGAACCACACCGCGGTGCTCTTGCATCGGGCGAAGGCGTCCCTGCGCGAGTGCCTGCTCGGCGACTAGCAAGCTCGCTCAGAGGAGCTCGTTCGGGACGAAGCGGCGCAGCGTGAAGTTGTTCGTCCCCGTCAAGAAGCCGGTGGACTCGAACACGAGGTAGCCGATGAAGACTCGGCCCGCCGCGTCGAGCCCGATGCTGGCGTCGGAGCCGTGGATGTCGATCGCGTGCGGTCCCCTCCAGCCCTCTTCGGGCGTGAAGCGGTTCGCGAAGACGCCCGCGTCCGACACCGAGTACACGGCCGTGGCGCGCCCGGCCGAGTCGACGACGATCGCGAAGTCGTTCTGGTACGTGTGCTTCTCGGCGTTGATCGCGGCCGGCGCTTCCCAGCCGCCCTCGATCGTGAAGCGCGCCGCCTGCGCGCCGTCCTCGCCGAAGCCGTAGGCGAAGAGGACGTCGCCGTGCGCCGCGAAGCGCACGTCGTAGAGATCGAAGTCGGTCGGAGTTTCGAGCTCCATCATGGGTTCTCCGGGAGTCTGAACTCCGAAGAAGCTCTCGCCGTTCGTGTTCTCCCAGTGGAGATAGAAGCGGTCACCCGCCGGAACGACCTGCATGTCGTGCTTGCGCACGTCCGGAACGGTCTCAAGCTCGCTCGCGTCCGACCACTCGCCGGCCGCGGAGCGCGTGAAGGCGCGCAAGAAGTTGTCCACGGGCGACGCCTGCGCCTCATCGTACTCACTGACGAGGAACAGGCCCTCCCCGCTCGGCAGCATGCCGAAGGCCGTGCCGGAAACCTCGAGGGTGCCGAGCTCCACTTTGGGATCGGCGCTCCCGTCGCCAATGAGGCGCCGCCCAGGCTGGTACGGATCCGGCGCATTCGCCTCGTACCCGAACTCGGCGCTGCCACCCGGATCCACGAACAACGCGTGACGGCTCATCTCGGATTGAAAGGGCTTCTCGATGACGAAGGGAGCCCCCCAAGCGTTGCCGGCGAGGCGACTCGCGGTCAGCGTGTACTCGTCGTCCCCGTTCAGGACCTCGAGCGCGTCGAACCAGAGCACGATGGCGTCGCAGTCCGCGTTGGACGCAAGCTTCGGGGATACTGCGTAAAGGCCGTTGTTTTCGTCGATGGTGCCGAGCGGGGTCCAGGTCCCGGTCGCGCTTTCGAAACGGACCGAAACGAGCTCGACCGGCTCGCTCTCGTTGCGCCAGACCGCGATCACGTCACCCTCGCCACAGATTTGCATCTCGGGCCTTTCGAAGGGGAGCGCGCCCGAACCGACCGCCGTCGACGCACTGTCCCACGCTCCGTCGAGCTCCACCGGCGGCAGCCCACCGGTCGGATCTTCGGGCTCTTCTCCCGTGCAATAACCCTGAACATTGAAGGCGAGGAGGGCAGCGGCGCAGGTCGACTCGTCGCCCGTGTCCACCGCGATCTCACACGAGGGCTGCAGGTCGCTCGAGAGCTCCGTGCAACACTCCGCGACCTCGGCGCAGGACTCGCCGTCTCCGCTCGCGTTTCCGGAGCCTCCGCTCGCGTTTCCGGAGCCTCCGCTCGCGCTCGAACCGGCCGAACCTCCACTGGCGCCGGTCCCTGCGTTGTTGGGTGAGTCGTCGTCCGAGCCGCACGCCGTGGCGAGGCCGAGAGTCGAGGACAGAAGGAGGAAGGAGAGAGCGCTCTTTTTGGTGTTCATGCCCGCGCGCACGATACGTCGACCGCCGCGGCCCGGATTTGACGCCGCGTCGATTTTCTCGAAAGCTCCCCGAGTCGAAGGCGGAGGGCAGGTTTCGACCACAGCCGTGCCTTTTTCAACCGTCGAGCCGGCTGCGGCGCAATAATTGCGTGTTTCGAGCTTCATGCGCGGCTCGGCGGTCGAACCCGCGTTTACTCACCCGCGACGGGCGTCGAGTGGGCGCGCTTGAAGAGCGACTCGCCGCTCACCGTCGACACCGCGAGGATGGCGATGAGCTCGCTCGGCTCGCGCTCGACGCTCAGCTTCCAGCCCTCAACGCTCGTGCTCGGTTGGCTGAGTTGCCAGCGGGTCAAGCCGAGGTGACATCGGCACCGAATTCGAGGCGGAGCGCAGGCACATCGCCGCGCACGAGCGCCGCAAGGAGCTCGGAGCGGCCCGAGACGCCGAGCTTTCGGAACGCCGAGCCAATTTGGTTCGCGACGGTGCGAGGCGAGGCTCTTCGCTCCTCGGCGATTTCGTCGTGGTGCTTGCCCTCGACCAAGCGACGGATCGCGTCGTACTCCGACCGTGACAGCAGGGACGAGAGCGCGAGATCGGGGCGCTCGATGCTGATGACACGGTAGCGCTGACCTCCGTCCGTGATCACGCTCTCACGGCCGGACGCGCGCGTCGACGAGCGCGCCGCGCTCACCAACGCGACGATCACCGGGGGCACTCGTGACGCGGGGCAGGTGATCCCGAGGACGCCGAGCGCGCTTTTCAGGCCCGTAGAGACCGAGGAGACGCACAGCCCGGCTTCGAGAGCGACGGCCTTCTGCGTCTTCCCGAGCAGCACCGGCTCCAAGAGCGCGAGCTGCCGCCTGCGAAGGCCGCCCTGCACGACGCCCTTTCGGGCGAGGGAGCGAACGTCTTTGATGACCAGGAAGGAGCGGTCCGCCGCGAAGAACATCTCGACGACCAACCAGTGCCCGAGCACGAGCTCACCCCAGACGCCGGCGAGGTCTGCCTTGCGAGTGCTCGACGCGTCGGCTGCGACGGCGCGAGCGCGGAGCGCGTCCGGCGCGACGGGACGGGGCTCGTCCCCTCGGGGCTCTTGCCAGGGGAAGCGATTCGTCTCGAGCTGCGCTGCCGAAGTCCACATCGTCGAAGCGTCCGGTTCACTCTCTAGAACGCGCCGACCCGCGTTTATTCTCGCGCAAGCCGTAGTCATTTTGTTCGCGGCGCTCGGGTGAAGGCCCGGTGCTCGGTCGTGCCGCGGGGAGGGAACGGAACCTTTTCCCGGGCGCCCGGTCCATGCGACACTCCACGGAGAAGGCGTATGCGGTGACTCACGATGGCCTCGAACACGCTCGTAGAAGCGGACGGTAAAGACCGCCGAGGCCACTTCACGCTGCTCTTTTGCGATCTTTGTGACTACACGACGCTGAGCGAGCTGAGCGATCCGGAGGACACGCACGGTCTCCGTCGATCGATCGAGGAGCTTGCGCGGAGCGTCATTCCGAAGCACGGCGGCGCCATCAATCAGTTCGTCGGCGACGGGATCCTGGCGGTCTTCGGCTACCCCGAGCCCGACGAGGAGGCGGTGCGTCGAGCCGTCGAGGCCGCGCTCGAGCTCCACGCGCTCGCGCCCACCATTGCCTGGTCATCGCCGCCTCCAGCCGGCTTCAATCTGCTCCTGCATTCGGGGATCCACGCGGGGCTCGTCTTCGTCAAAGAGGGCGACTCGCTGCACGGCCGCTACGAGCTCACCGGAGACGCCGTCAACACGGCCGCGCGGCTGTGCTCGGCCGCCGGCAGGAACGAAATTCTGGTGAGCGCAGCCAGCTTGCGAGGAGCGGAGAGCTTCTTCGAGACCGAAGCCATCGCTCCCCTTCACCTGAAGGGCAAGCAGAAGCCCGTTCCCGCTTATCGCATCCTCGGCCGCTCGAGCGTCTCCACGCGCTACGAAGCGCGCAGCCGCCTGGGTCTCACTCCCTTCGTGGGACGAGGCGCAGAGCTCGGGCGGCTCGACGTCGCGCTCGCGCAGGCCGCCGCGGCGCGAGGTAACGCGCTCTCGGTCGAGGGCGACGCCGGGATCGGCAAGACGCGCCTGCTCGAGGAATTTCAGCGCAAAGTCCGCGCCTCCACGATCCGGATCGTCAAAGGCTCTTGCGAGAACTACGGCGGGGTGGCGCCGCTGCAGCCGTTCTTGCAGATAGCGCGCGAGTTGCTCGGGGTGACGAGCGACGCCGAGGGGAACCGCGCGGCGCTCGCGATCGAGCGAGGTCTCGAAGCGCTGGACGAGGGACTCCGCGTCCACTTGCCCGCCTTCCTGCACCTCCTGGCGCTCGCGCCGTGGCCGCGGCACGAGGCCGAGCGGCTTCAGCTCGCCGCGGTGGTCGCTCTCCTCGATCTGGTGCTCGCCGTGGGGCGCGAGCAGACGCTCGTGCTCGTGATCGACGACTGGCAGTGGGCCGACGACGCCTCGAAGCAGGTGCTCGGCCGCCTCGTGCGGTCCATCCACGATCGGCGCGTCCTGATCGTGCTCGGCACGCGGAGCATCGGGCGCGACGATCCTGTGCTCGGCTCGCTTCCGCGGGTCGAGCTCACGCCCTTCACGGAGGTCGAGTCGCTGCGAACGGTGCACGCGCTCGTCGACGCGCCTCTGAAGGACTGGGTGGTGCTCGGTATGCACCGGCGCTCGGGCGGCAACCCGCTGTTCCTCGAGGAGCTCTGCCGCAGCCTGCTGCCGGAGGACGAGTCGGGCGAGGAGCTCGAGGAGGTAGCCATCCCGAGCACCGTCCACAGCTTGATTCACACGCGCGTCGCGCGACTCGCGCCCGCCCAGGCCGAGCTCTTGCGGGCTGCCTCGATCATCGGCAATGAATCGACGAGCGAGCTCTTGCGGGCGCTCGTTCCGGGCGAGGGCTTCGACGACGTGGTCGGAGATCTCATCGCAGCCGGCCTGCTGCGCGCCGGCGACGCGCCGGGTAGCTTGCGATTTCAACACGGGATCACGCGCGAGGTCGTGTACGAGTCGGTGCGAGTCCGGGATCGACGGCGCCTCCACGCGGAGGTCGCGCGCGCCCTCGAGCAACGCTACGAAGGGGCCTCGCTCGCCGACCACTACGAGGCCCTGGCTTCTCACCACGCGAGGGCGGGGGAGTACCAGCGCGCGTTCGAGTACGCGGAGCTCGCCGGGGACAAGGCCGCGAGTCGGTCGGCGCTCGATCGCGCGCGCGTGCAGTACGCGGCGGCGCTCTCGCACGTCGAGAAGCTCGCGCCTACTCCCGAGCTCGGGCGGCGCTGGCTCTCGATCGCCGCGAAATGGTCGGCCGCGTGTGTGTTCAACCCGGCGCGCAGCCAGCTCTCGGTCCTGTACGCGGCGGCGGAGCGGGCGCGCGAGCTAGAGGCCTACGACGCGCTGGGTCACGCCCTCTATTGGCTCGGCTGGATCTACTACGCGTTGGGAGAGCAGGCGTCGTCGATCGAGCAGTCCGAGCGAGCGCTAAGGCTCGCCGAGCAAGCCAACGACGAGCGCCTCGTCGCGCAGCTTCACTCGAACCTCGGTCAGAGCCACGCCGCGGCGGGCTCTTACGAGCTCGCGCTCGTCCACCTCGAGCGCAGCATCGAGATGAAGCGGCGTCGCTCCGACTCCCGGCGCCGGCAGGGCGTCCCGGTCGGCTTCGCGTTCGCGCTCGGGTGCAAGGCGCTCGTGCACGGCGATCGCGGGCAGTTTCACGCCGCGAACATCCACGTTCAGGAGGCGCTCGACGTGGTGCGAGACTCGGGAAACGCGATCGAGGGTTCGCTGCTCTGTCTGCTCGGCATGATTCAGATCTGGCAGGGTCGCTGGCAGGAGGCGCTCCACACCGCGGAGCGCGGGCGCGCCACGGGCGAGCGCGTCAACGGTTCCTACGTGCTCGCGCTCTGCCGAACGGTCGCGGGCTACGCGACGTGGGTCCTCGAGCGTTCACCCGCTGCGCTCGAGGAGCTGGAACGGGCCCTGACCTGGTTCGAGCGGCGCGAGATCGGTCTCTACATTTCTTTTGCGTACTGCCACCTCTCACACGCCATGTTCCAGGCGGGCCGCTTCGAAGCGGCGGAGGGCTACGCTCAGAGGGCGCTGGCGCGCGCGAACGAGACGGACCCCGTCGGGGAAGCCACCGCGCATCGCACCCTCGCGCTCTTGCGGAACGCGGGCGGTGATTTCGAACAAGCGCGCGCGCACGTGGAGGCGGCGCTCCGCAGCGCGGCGCGCCGCGGGTCGGAGCGCGAGGCGGCGCTCACGCTCCTGACCCAGGCCGAGCTAGAGCTCGGCTGGGGGGAAGAGGCTCGAGCGAGAGAGCACCTGGTGTCGGCGCTCGGCCGCTTCGACGAGATGTCGATGCTCTGGCACCGAGCCGAGTGCGAGCGGTTGCTCGGTCAGCGCTAGAAGGCGAGCTCCGCGCCGCCCATCTGGTCGGGACTGGGCGGAAGTTCCGGCTCGATCTCGAGCGTGATTCGATCCGCGCGGTAGAGGCTCGGCTCGCTCAAGAGTCCCACCAGCATGCCGAGCAGCACGCCTTCCGCCATGGCTCGGCCGGGGCAGGCGTGGAGCGGCTTCTGTCGTTCGGGGCCGAGCGTGGCGTCACGGGCCCCGCCGAACAAGAGCTCCGTCTTTCCACCTTCGGCCGTGGCGGAGGCAAGGCTTATCACGACCCGATCGCCGGGCTCCACCGGCTCCGACCCGATCAAGGAGCGCTCGACCGCCGTGCGGTGCAGGAGATCGGGCACCGGCGCGCGCATCATGGCCTTCTCCGCCGCGACCAGGAGCGCGCTCGACTCGAGAGAGGTCGCGTCGAGGCGCGAGCTCGGGTCGCGCAAGTAGGCGTTCTCGGCGAGCCCGAGCCAGGCCTGCCAGCGCCAGAGCTCCTTGCTCTCGATCCACTGCACGAGGATGCTCGTGAAGCTCGCGCTGGTCGGTACCGCGAACCCGTTGATCGAGCCGACCAGCGTCTTCTTCGCGTGCTCGGCCTGGCGCGCGGCGGTGGCGCCCGGCAGCGTGAGCCAGTCCGGAAGCTCGTCGTACTCCGACGCTTGCACGGCGCGCACGTAGTCTTCGACGGCGCGCTCGATCACGGCGCCGCGAGCCTGTGCGACTTGCGTCAAGGTCGAGCTCGGGTTCGGGTGGAAGACGAACTGCGAGACGCGCTGGAAGTCCCCCGGGCAGCGCGCCGGCAGCTGCTCACCGGTCAAATCCGGACCTGCGGTCATGAGCGTGTTGTCGGGTAAGCCGAACACGCCTTCGGCCACTCCGGAGACCACGATGCGCCCGAGCTGCTGCACGTCGATCCGGACGCGCGGCGGCTCCTTGGAGACCGGCTCCCCGCGCTCTTCCGCGGCGGTTCTGGCGGCGGCCGCGACGGCGCGCTGGTCGTTGCAATACCTGCGGGTGAGAGCGCGCGCGTGCTCGAAGGAGTCGACGATGCCAATCTCCATGAGCCAGCGGTTCGCGGCGACGGACTCGCGGTCGTACTGACCGTCTTCGACGGGGTAAGCCGCCGCCGAAGGGAGCGGCTTCGGGTGGCGATCCATCCCGAGGTAGTGCCCGCCGAACGTCGCTTCCATGCGGCGGTGATATTCGCGCACGGAGTAGACCGAGTCGTTGCCGAGGACCTCGAGCACACCCGCCTCGCTGCCCACGAGCACGCCGTAAGTCGTCCTCAGCGAGCCGCCGCGGCTCCGCACGTACGCCCACACGGCGCGGGCGTAGGGGCGCAGCTCGTTGTCCTCGAGGATGCGCTTCCACTCGACGAAGCTCTGCCCCGGCTTCTCCCGCTCGAGGGCGGCGAGCGCGCTCGCGATCTGCTTGCCGCGAGTCACGAGCTCCGCGGCGGGAGCGCCGGTCGCGGCGGCGCTGACGGCAGAGCGGCTGGCGCGAGCCAGATACTCGATGCCGCTCTTCGAGGGCGCGAACAGGTAGAGGCCCCATTTCAGCTTCGCGAAGGGTTCCTGGGGCAACCGGATCGTCTCGACGCCGTCGCCGCGGCGCACGGAGAGCCCGCGCTCGCTGCCGTGCGGGAAGTTGCCGGCGATGAGATCGGGGTGCGCGCTCGAGATCCCGGTGCTGTTCGCGCCGTTCACCCAGCGTTGAATCACCTCGAACTGGTCGGCGATGCTGGCGTTGAAGGCCATGAACAGCACGCCCACCTCGCTGCCCGAGCGGTAGCCGAAGCCGCGCCGCAGGATCCGCGGGGTGCGGAGCTCCACGTGCGTGGTGTTCGGCGCGCCCGCGCCGGCGCGCGCGTAAACCGTATGGGTGGTGCGCGGGTTCGCGCGGCGCACGTGGGCGAAGAGCGGGCATTTTTCGCCCGCCGGGTCCTCAGAGTAGTCGAAATCGTTGGTCGTCACCGCCTCCGGCGCGACGAGCGGCTCGCCGTCGCGCGTGCGCCCCATCATGAGCGCCATGACGCGCTCGGCCTCTTCGGGACTGCGGCCGGTCCGTACGGCGTCCTCGAACGCGCCGACCCTTTGCTCGAGCTTTCGCACCACGAGGAAGCTCGAGTTCTTGAAGAGCTCGGAGGGTTGACCCCCGCGTTCGCCGCGCTGGTTCTCGTAGCCGAGCAAGATTTCGCCGAGCGGCACCCGATCGCGCTCGAGCCCTCGAGGGCGGTTCTCGATCTGCGGCACGGGCTGGCTGTAGCCGTCGAGAAAGCCGAAATGCTCGCGTACGAGCGCCTTGTTCGGGAGGAGCGTGCGTTCGAGCGACTGCTCGTGCAAGACGACGAGCTCGTGCTGCTCGAGATCCGCCACCGCGAAGTCGAGCAACTCTCGCGCCTTCTCCTCGCCTTCGTCGGGCACCTGCAAGATGATCACGACGTCGACCGAGGAGAGCTCCACGCGCGCGACGCCGCTCACACCGCCCTGGCCGAGCTCGCGGCGATACTCCGGGAGGTCCCAGTGGTCGGGGTGATGCGCTCCGACGTCTCCGAGTACGCCGGCTCGGGCCGCCATGCCCTCCTGAAACTCCTTCGGGAATCGGCTCAAGAGCTCCTGCGACAGCCCTAGGTTCGAGAGCCCGCCGAAGGTGAACGCGACGTTGTGGGTCACCGCGCTCTCGGGGGCCGTCTTCTCCGTGGTGACGATGGCGGAGAGGTGCGACAGCGCGCTCGTCCGCGACTCGGGATCTTCGGGGAGCCTCACGAGCAAGAACCGGCCGCGTGAGACCTGGCGGTAACCGGTCAAGATGTTGCCCTGGATCGAAGCCACGTCGCTTTCGGTGAGCGCGACGGGCTCGAGGCGCGGCTCGGCTTTCGGCGGAGCGGCGCGCGGGTCGATGTAGCTCCCGAGCAGCTGAATGGCGCGCCGGAAAATCAGCTCGTCGTTGCTCGAGTCGTGCGCCTCGTTGCTCGGAAAGAGGAGCGCCAACCGGTCTCTCACCGCGAGCAAGTTGCGCTGACGCGCGAGCAGCAGATCGGTGGGACCCTTGACCGCCGGTGCGCCGACGTGGAGCCCCGGCACCGCGCTCTGGAAGGGACAGGCCGGGCTCGGGTTCTGCTCCGATCTCTCCGGGGCGGGCAGGTGACCCATCTTCGCGAAGGTCTGCTCGAAGTCCTGCAGGTACCGCTGATCGTCGATGGTGAGGTTCGGCGTGCCGGCATAAAAGAAGTCGCAGTTGATCTGACGCGCTCGCACCCACGCCGCGAACTCCGGATAGCCGTCGAAGCAGCTGCTCCCCACGTAGCCGCTGCAGTGACAGAAGATGACGTCGAGGATGGGACCGCCCTTCTCGACGATGTCGCGGATGTACGCCTCCCAGGGCCCGTCGAAGCTCACCGCCAAGAGCAGCTTGCGGTCATCGTCGTGAATCGACCAATGAATGTGGTGCAGCGTCCTCAAGCTCTCGAGCGGGCCGGCGCCGCCGACCAGGCCGTCGCGCTCTACCCCGAGCTTACGAATCTCGAACAGCACGCGGAGCACTTGCCGAAGCCGCGTGGCGTAGGTCATCGGCTCTGCGATGGGGATCAACCCCGGTCGGAGCTCGGCGATCAACGTGAGCTCCGACGTGCCCATCAGGTGCTTGCTGGTGACTGACGTTGCCATGACGCCTCGTTCTCCCGGGCCTCTTCGGCCTCCGTGATCCCGAGCTGCTTCATAACTCCTCTCTCGGCCCCTGTGTGTGAAACAAGTCACAGCCTGCGAATCGCCGTTCGAGCGGGAGCCCGCATCCGAAAGGCCCATGAATTGCTTCCGGTGTGACCGACTTCACACGTCTTCGGTCCGTCACGCGGCATGGTGTCCGTGGTCTTGGAGGCGGGGCGCCAGGGTCCCCGCTTCGAGGCCCGGAGCGAAAATTCATGGAAGGCCATGTTCTCGAGGACATCGACAAACCAGTGGCGGAGATACAGGCGCGCGAGCTTCCGGCGCTTTTACGTCGTGAGAACGTGGTCGGCGTGGGCGTCGGCAGAAAGGTCCAGGCGGGTCGCGACACGGGGGAGCCCTGTCTGACCGTCTTCGTCACGAAGAAGGTCCCGCTCGAAACGCTGCCGATCGAATCTCGGATTCCCAGGACGATAAAACACTGCACTGCCGACGTCGTTGCCATCGGCGAGGTGCGCGGAGATCCGGAGCCGTTCGAGTCCACGCTCCCGATCGCGGCTCGACGTGACACGAACAGCCGCCGCCTCCGGCCCGCCCGCGGTGGATGCAGCGTTGGTCACTATCGAACAGCGGGTGGAACGCTGGGGACCGCGGTCGTCGACCAGAGCGCCTACCCCGGCGTGCCCGGCCAGTACTACTTGTTGAGCAGCAATCGGGTGCTCGCCGACTGCAACGCCGGGGAGCTCGGTGACGCGGTGCTGCAGCCCAGATTCGCGGACGGCGGGCGGGATCCGCTCGACGTGATCGGGCGCCTGGCGAGGTTCGTCCCGCTTCGCTTCGACGGAGAAGTCAATTTCGTCGACGCGGCGCTCGCCGAGGTCGATTTTGCTGACCTCGACCGCAGCATCCTGTGGATTGGTCACGCGCGCGAAACGCAGCCCAAGGTGCGGATCGGACAGCTGGTCCGAAAGACGGGACGCGGGACGCTCTTCACTTCGGGATCGGTGAGGGCCGTCAACGTGACGCTCAAGGTCCGGTACGCGGCCAGGGTCGCCCTCTTCGCCCGCCAGATCGTGACGACTCCGCTCTCGTCAGCGGAAGATTCGGGGAGTCTCCTGCTCGATCGCGAGGATCGACCCGTCGGGCTGCTCTTCGCGCGCTCGGAGCACGCTTCGGTCGCGAACCCGATTGGGCTGGTCGAAGCGCTCCTGCGCGTCCGAGTCGGGATCTGAGCGCGAATTCAGCGCGTGGTGGCGCGCTCCGCGGCACGCGGCCAGGCCGCGAGCGCCCTCTCCGCGGCCTCTCTTCCCTGCGCGAGGTACTCGTTCCTGAGGCCGGGCCACAGGAACCCTCGCACGAAGTCACCTTTCAGGGGTCGACTCGGTCGGACCTCGAGGATCTCGAGCTTGCGCCATTTGAGCCTTTCCCGGAGCACCCGCGGGTCCACGAGCTTCGAGAGCTCCTCGAGCTCTTCGTTGAAGGAGTGGGCTTCATGCAGGTCCCGAGCCAGCCGTTCGTCGATCAACAACGTGAGCAGGCGGCTGACCGAAAGGCGCGAGAACGGACCCGAGCTGACCTGATTGGCGTTCGGGGTGACGACGATCAGGTGATCGATATCGCTGTTGACCTTCAGCGCCCAGCCGAGCGGCGTATTGTTGACCGCGCCGCCGTCCCAGTACGGTGACGCCGCGTCCAACCCGCCGTCACGATCCTGCAGCGAATGAGGCGGGAAGACGACGGGGATGGCGCTCGAGGCCACGGCGACCTCCGCGATGAAGTCGAGGCCCGCCGGGGTGCCGAAGCTCTCGGAGTCGAAGTCGAACACGCTCTCCGAGCGCACGTAACCTCGGGAATCTGGCTTGCCGGGCAACGACGTGGTGATGGTACGTAGCAGCACCTTTCGCTCTTCTTTGCGTCCGAGGAACTCGCCGAGCGCTTCTCTGACGATGGAGACCCGGCGCGCTCGAGACAGGATCGCGGGGAACTGCGCCTCCTTGCGCCAGAGCCGCTCGAGCAGCCTGCCCGCTTCGGCTTCGGCTCCCACCCGCAGACCCGCTGCGTAAACGGCGCCGTTCAGCGCGCCGGAGCTCGCCCCGATCACCGTCGTAATCTCGATGTCCCGCCGCTGCGACAAAGTGCCGAGTGCACCGGCGGCGTAGGGACCTTTGGCGGCTGCACCCGCGAGGATCAGCGCGACCTTGTGTTTTCCGCTCGAACCATCCCCACCTTGAACGATCGATGCCATGACGGTACCTCCCATCCCGCCGCGGAGCGGACACTCGCGCGGCGCGAGGGGTGCATCCTGTCACTGTAGGGTCATCAATTTCAATGCTTCGAAATCAGTGATGATCACGCGGCCCCCGTCGTGGCGCAGCACGCCCGTCTCCGCCCAATAACGCAGGAGCTTGTTCACGCTCTCGCGTGAGGCGCCTACCATGCTGCCCAGATCTTGCTGGGACAGGCGCATGGGAATTCTCACCGCGCCGTCGATCGGCTCCCCGTGCTTCTGCGCGAGCCCGACGAGGACCTCAGCCAAGCGGCCGCAGAGGCTCAAGGAGGCCAGCGTTTCGCAGCGTTTGCTCAGGTTTCGCAGACGTTGCGTCAACACCACGAGCAATCGAACGGCCAGCGTGGGCGAGGATTGAATCACCGAGAGGAGCGGATCGCGCTCGATCAGCGCAAGCTCCGTCTCTTCCAGGGCGACGACCGTTGCAGAGCGGGGTTCTCCGTCGAGGACCGAAAGCTCGCCGAACACCTCGCCCGGGCCCATCACCGACAAAAGGACCTCTTTCCCCTCGGAGCCCGCGGTCACGGCCTTGAGATAGCCCGAGAGCACGACGAAGAGCGACGTCCCCGGCTCGCCCTCCCAAACGACCACCTGCCGCGCCTTGAAGGAGCGCACCCGGATCAGCCGGAGCACGAGCTCGCGCTCTTCCGGCTCGAGGCCCGCGACGAGCGGGATGCTCGCGACGAGCTCTACCGTTTCGCCTTTGAGCATGGGGCGTGGAAATTCCCGCGAGTGTGAGCTCGTTCATACCTTGGGCCCACTCTCTCGGTCAATGGTGGGGCTCGACCCCGGAGCGACCATGACAGATACACCGAAGCGTCACGCGGCCCTCGACCCCTACGAAAGGCACCTCCGGCAGGACCTCGAGAACACGGAGCTCTCGTTCGCTCGGGTGATGTCGCCGCTCATCCCGGCGCTCCAAAAGCAGGCGCTCGCCCTGACGCGGCGTGAGAGCGAGGCTTCGGATCTCCTGCAATCGACCCTCGAGCGCGCCTGGAAGCATTTCGGCGCCCTCCCGCATCACGAAAACCTCTTTGGTTGGTCGTTCGTCGTCATGCGTCGCCTGTTCGTCACCGAGTACCGAAAGAACCGGCTGCGGCGCACGAGCGCTCTCGAAGAGTGCCCCGAGTTCGCGGCGCCGGTGAGCGAACGACGGCCTCTCTGGGCGCGCTTCACGCTCGAGGACGTGACACGCGTGCTCCCGGCTCTGGCGCCGTCGCTCCGAGAGCCCTTTCGCCTGCACGAGTTCGAGGGCATCTCCTATCGCGAGATCGCCGGGCGGCTGGAGATCCCGATCGCGACCGTCGGCACGCGCATCATGCGGGCGCGCGCGCAAATGAAGGAGCTCCTGCTCGCGCGAGATCGCTGGGACGAGGTGGCGTGAGGCGGAGAGCGAGGAGCTCGAACGTTTCGCGATCTCGAAATCGAGCTCGCGCCCGAAGCCGTGTCGAGGGCGGAAGGACGCGCTCGGGCGCTCAGCTAGCCTGAGCTGCAGGCGTCGGCCGCACGCGGATCCCCGCCTCGCGGAGGCCGCTCTTCATCTCGTCGACCGAGAAGTTTCGCGGCAGCTTGGGCGAGTAGAGCATGGAGCTGACGATCGCCGCCGAGGACTCGGTCTTGGTGAAGCACTCGATGACGTGGTCGATGGTGCCCGCGCCGCCCGAGGCGATGACCGGGATGTTGACCGCGTCGCAGATCTGCTTGGTGAGCTCGATGTCGTAGCCGGAGTGCGTGCCGTCGCGATCGATGCTGTTGATGCAGAGCTCGCCTGCGCCGAGCGACTCGGCCTTGCGAGCCCAGGCGATGGCGTCCATCCCCGTGAAGACGCGCGCGCCGTCGATGGCGACCTCGAAGCCGCTCGGGATGGTCTCGCTCGGGGGCACGCGGCGCACCTGCATGCTCACCACCACGCACTGGCGGCCGAACGCCTCCGCGCCTTCGCGGATGAGGTCGGGGTTGCGGACGGCCATGGAGTCGATGCTGATCTTCTCCGCGCCGGCCTTCAGCGCCTCTCGCATGTCGGCCAGGGTCTTCAAGCCGCCGCCCACCGTGAACGGCACGAACACGCGCTTGGCGACCTCGCGCACCGTCGGGAGATCGATCTTGCGCTTCTCCGCGCTGGCGAGGATGTCGAAGAAGATCACCTCGTCCACGCCCTGCTCGTAGAGGCGCTGGATCACGTCGACGGCCGGCGCGATCGGGAGGTTGTTCTGGAACTTGGTCGCCTTCGTCACCGTTCCGTTCACGATGTCCAGGCAGGCGATGAGGCGCTTGGTGAGCATGGAAGCCAGAGGTACATGCTCCAAACGCGGTGGCCGCGCAAGCAGGGCCATTTCGGGCTCGGATTTCCTTGCGGTCCGTGCAATCGGGTCCCTTTGCCGCTACCATCCGCCCGTCTCGTTCTCGTCCGGTCGCCTCCGGAGAGTCACGGGCGACGTCATCACCCCGAGCACTAACCTCAGAGATCCGCAGCATGATTGCCGTTATCGACTACGACGCTGGAAACGCCCCGAGTGTGATGGCCGCCCTCGACCACGTGGGCGAAAAGGGGGAGCTCGTCTCGTCGGCGGCCGGTCTCGAGAAAGCCACGTCGATCATCCTGCCGGGAGTCGGTTCGGCGGAGGCGACCATGGCGTCGCTCTCGGAGCTCGGGCTCATCGAGCCGTTGCTTGCGCGCATGAAGGGCGGCACGCCGTTCCTCGGTATCTGCGTCGGGCTTCAGATCCTCTTCGAGCACAGCGAGGAAGGGGACGTGGACTGTCTCGGCTGGTTCCCGGGCCAGGTGCGGCGCTTCAGCGACAAGCTCCGCGTGCCGCAGATCGGCTGGAACGCGGTGCGGCGCACGCGCGAGCACCCGCTCCTCTCCGGGCTCGAGGACGAGAACTACTTCTACTTCGTGAACTCGTACTACGTGGCTCCGGAGCCCGCGCTCGTCCTCGGCGCGGCGACGTACGACGTCGAGTTCGCGGCGATGGTGTCGCGCGACAACGTGCACGCCACTCAGTTCCACGCCGAGAAGAGCGGCCCCGTCGGGCTCACGATCTTGAAGAACTTCGCCGCGCTCCGCTGAGGGCGCACCTCGGCCCCCAGCGCCTCAGCGCTCGACGTCTAGCTCCGCGTAGCAGAGCGCTGCCCCGAAGTAGCACTGGGTGACGGCGCCTTCGGTCGGCTCGAGCTCCGCGTTCACGTACCAGCCGCACCAGGTGCCCCGCCCGCCCTGCTCGTCGGGCAACGTGAGCTCGTAGCGCTGCGGGCCCGTCTCTTCGAGGCCCGTGAGCACGAAGCTCTCTACCGCGAGATCGCCCGACAGCTTGACGCCGACCGACCGATTGGTGGTGCACGAGCCGCTCAGAATGCCGCCGCTGCAGTTCGTCTCGAAGTCGGTTTCTGGAAAACGGAACCGCGCGCTCTCGGAAGTCCCACTGCAGTCACTGCTCACGAACACCTCGTGTTCGGGCACGTCCGGATCGCTGCAGCTCAGGGCGAGCAGCCCGACCAGCAGTACGGCTCTCCCCTTTCCACTCATTCCTCCATCCTAACAGAAGCGTGGCAGCTCCGCGCTCTTCGGCGCCGCCAAGAGGCCCGCCCGCTACTGGTCTTGGAGTGACGCCGGGAGAAGCGCGCTTCCGCGACGCGGAAGGCCGCGCTCGGCCTTTTTTGGCAGGGCGTGAAGGAAATCCCTCCGTACGAGCGAAGCAGGGGAAACGACC
>JAEZYO010001067.1 GCA_023419055.1 Pseudomonadota bacterium
CCGAGGATTGCTTGCAATCCGCGCTCATCGAAGCAGCCGCCCCGCCGCGCAATAGGCTGAGATGGTTGCCCATCCCTTCCCCGAGCGTGAGGTCGACGACCCCGTCACCGTCGTAGTCTCCGTGCGCCAAACCTCGGGTGCCGTTCAGCGCCGTGCCGTAGCTACCCACGTTCAAGAGATCGTCGGCATCCTGACTTTCTGCGGCGCCGGGCAATGCGTACAGGCGGCTCACACCATCCACCGTCTCCAGCGCATGCACGATGAGGTCGGCTCGCCCGTCCGAGCCGAGGTCAGCGCCACCGACCCATTCAGTCACGTAGAAAGGGGCGCCGATGACGAAGCTCGCTACGGGTACCGACGAATGCCGAGTACCGCCAGAAAAGACATATACCGTGAGGCCGCTCGGACCAGTCAGAGAGACCGCGAGATCCCCGTATCCGTCGCCTTCTCGATCCCCGACCGCGGCGAGCTCTGACGACGCCTTGTCGCTGGTAGCAACGAGGACGTTCGATTCTATGCTGGCGGCGATTTCGGAGGGGAAGGAACCTTCCCCGTGAACGACGTGCAGACGGCCGTCGGCGTTATCCAGGATGAAGAGATCGGCGTAGCCGTCGGCGTTGGCGTCGAATCCTCCCTCGAGCGCGGCCCCGAACTGCGCGCCGCTCGCACTCGCTGGAGGGACGAAGCTCAACGGCCCTGCCAAGCTGAAGTTCGAGTGGCCGCGATACACGCGCACCACCCCCTTAGCCATGGAGGTGCCCCCAAGGTTGAACTCCGAAATGGCAACGTCCGCGAAGCCGTCGCCGTCTAGATCTCCCGCGCGAGCGCCGCGGTGAATCGCCTGGAGCGGCCCCGACATGACGGCGCTCGACCAGCTCGCGGGGCTGCTCGCGCCCAAGATCACGCGCGGGGTCTCCGTCGTATCGTAACCCCAGAGCACCAGGTCCGGAAACTCGTCGCCGTTCACATCACCCAAGAGGCGACCACCGGCAGGCGTGCCAATTTCAGTGTCGAGAAAGATATTGGCGGCGAGCGGCGTCGCTCCGTCGCCGCTCGAGAACATCCCCTTCTTCCCGTCATCGGAGCCCACGAGCACCAAGTCCGAGTACCCGTCGGCGTTGATGTCGTCGATGAGCCGCCCGACGTTCACGTAGCTCACGCGCGACCACGCAGAGCAGTGCTCGGGCGCGTCGCAGGCGCGGACTCGCCAGGCGTACAGCGCGCCCACCGGAACCGCGTCGCTCACCGGTAGCGTCTCGCTCGGACTCCATTCCGTCGCTTCAATGCCACTTTCGTGCACGTCCGGCTCATCGAACGCGCACTCCTGGAGCTTGCCCGGCACGCACTCGCGCGTCAGCTCGATCTCGTAAGTAAACCCGCTGCACGAGCCCTGTTGTTCCGGCGCTCGCCAGGCAAACTTGGGCTTCAGCGACTTCTCGGCGCGGACGGCGCCCGTATACGCGCCCGCCATGGGCAAGAAGGGCGCGGGCGCGCCCGGCGAGCCGACGTCTTCCGTCTCGCATCCGTCTTCGTCGTCGCTGCAGTCGACGTAGCCTTCCTCACAGCTAGCGATCGAGCACTCCGAATTTACACAGGCGAGCTCGGCGTTGTCCCCTTCGCAGGCATTACCGCACGCGCCACAGTTGGCGGCGTCCGAGGAGGTGTCGACGCACTGTCCGTCGCAACAGGTCTCGTCGTCGCCACAACCGTTGGCACAGCTCTCGCCCGAGCCTCCGCTCGCCCCCGCCGATCCGACGGTGCCGGAGCTGCCACCGCTGTTGAGAGACGTTCCACCGGCGCCGTCATCTGCGCCACCCTCGCCGCCCTGGTTCGAACCGTCGCAGCTGCGTGTATCCGAGCAGTTCCCGGAGAACTTCTGGCTACAGCCGGCGCCCAGGGCGCACAGGGCAAGCGGGCATCCCGCGATAAGAGCCCAAGGTCGGGTTCGCGTGCACAATCCGATACCACTCAAAGCCGAAAGTCCCATCTCCTGCTCCCTATCTACTGAGGCTATCGATGCGCACGACCCCCGCTCGTGGGTTCCTCACATCGCTCGTAGCATCGTTCCAGGACGGCGAGCTTCGAGAGAGAGCGGTAAACCCGAAGCTCGCCGTTCCTTCCGCTACCGAACCGTCATGTTCGGGTTGGAGTACTTGCTCGGAATGGCAAACTTGCTGCTTTCGACCGAGCACCAGTCACCGATCTCTTGAAATGAGGTGGAAGGTTGAGAGCAAGTCTCGCTCGTCGGGGCAACCTTTCCGCCACGAAGTACCTTCCGATTCGTACTTTGTACTCGAACGGTCAGGTCGATGACGCCGTCACCATCGTAGTCGCCGCCGGAGAGGCCGGATCCCGCGAGCGTTGACCCCAAATCGCCCACCTGTACCAGGTCGGTTGCGCTCTGCTCCATCGAGGAGCCCGGGAGCGCGCGGAACAGCCCCTGGTAGGAGCCGTACGTATCGTCGTGAATCGAGATCAGGATCAAGTCAGCTCGCCCGTCGCCGCCCAAGTCATACCCACCGAACCATTCGAGGCCGTGGCGCGCATTAACAAGCAGGGTCGCGGCCGGCTGCTGGGCAAGCTCGACTCCTCCGAGGAAGACTTGGATCGTCGAGTTTTCCGAGGGATCGTCGACGTTCGTGACGTAGGCGGCGACGTCGTCGTAGCCATCGGCGTTTCGATCGCCGAGGACCATCAAGTCGCTCACCTCATCATGGACGGTTACGAGGGCTTCCGATTCGATAGTGGACGTGATCCCCGTTGGAAGAGAAGGGGCGCCATAGGCGAGATGGAGGGCCCCTTTGGCGTCGTCGAGCACGAAAAGATCGGAGTAGCCGTCTCGGTTCGAGTCGAGCCCGCCCACGAGCGCCGCTCCGAACCCCGAGCTCGGGCCGCCGGGAGCTCCAATGATCACGGGGGAGGACCACGTGAACCCTGACCGGCCGCGATAGAGCCGAAGCACGCTCGGTTTCTGGCTGGCGGATTCAGCGTCGATTTCGCTCATCGCGACGTCAGCGAAGCCGTCCGCATCGAGATCACCGACGCGTCCACTGCGAGAGTACGCGAGCGTCTGCTGAGGAACTGGTGCGCTGGACCAAGCACCCAGCGTGCTCGCGCCGAACAAGAGCACGGGCGGGTTAGTCACTGAAATGACAGAAATGTCCCAAAGCAGCATGTCGGGGAATCCGTCACCGTTGACGTCGCCCAGAAAACGCCCACGCCTGGGCGTTAGTGCGGAGCCGATAGTGCTGTCCTGAACGACCGAACTAGAAGCGAGCGGGGAGAGAGCGTCGCCAGGCGAGAACCACGCGCGGGCTCCACCGCCAAGCTCCACCAAATCGGAGTACCCATCGGCGTTGATGTCGTCGATGAGCCGCCCGACGTTCACGTAGCTCACCCGCGACCACGCAGAGCAGTGCTCGGGCGCGTCGCAGGCGCGGACTCGCCAGGCGTACAGCGCGCCTACGGGCACGACATCGCTTACCGGCAGCGTCTCGCTCGGGGTCCATTCCGTGGCCTCGATGCCACTTTCGTGCACGTCCGGCTCCTCGAACGCGCACTCCTGGAGCTTGCCCGGCACGCACTCGCGCGTCAGCTCGATCTCGTAAGTAAACCCGCTGCACGAGCCCTGTTCTTCCGGCGCTCGCCAGGCGAACTTGGGCTTCAGCGACTTCTCGGCGCGCACGGCGCCCGTGTACGCGCCCGCCATGGGCAAGAAGGGCGCAGGCGCGCCCGGCGAACCGACGTCTTCCGTCTCACATCCGTCTTCGTCATCGCTGCAGTCGACGTAGCCTTCCTCACAGCTCGCGATCGAGCACTTCGAATCCACGCACGCGAGCTCGGCGTTGTCACCTTCGCACGCCTTACCGCAAGCGCCGCAATTGGCGGCGTCCGAGGAGGTGTCGACGCATTCCCCGTCGCAACAGGTCTCGTCGTCGCCACAGCCGTCGGCGCAACTCTCGCCGGAGCCTCCGCTGGCCCCCGCTGCTCCGACCGTGCCCGAGCTGCCACCGCTGTTCGACGACGTTCCGCCGGCGCCGTCGTCCGCGCCACCCTCGCCGCCCTCGCCGCCCTCGCTCGAGCCGTCGCAGCTGCGTGTGTTCGAGCAGTCATCGGAGAACTTCTGGCTGCACCCCGCGCCGAGCGCGAACAGGACGAGCACCCCTCCGCCGAAGAGCCGGTTAGCTTGCCGGAGGCGCCCAGCTCGCGCACACGCTTTGATTCCGCTCAAAGCCGAAAGTCCAATCGCGTCCTCCCTAAGTCCGGACGCCATCGATCCGCACGACGGCGTGAAAGTCAATTCAAAGCCCCTGGATTTCTCTCGATTCATCGATTCTGAAGTCATCTGAGCTCGCGCCTTTCCCGGAACGGGCGCTCCTCCCGGCAGTGGGACCGGTTCCAAAGCGGCATGAAAAGCGCCGCTACGAGCGCCGCTACGAGTGAGATCGGCTCGAGCTCTCAGCCCGTTGCGTTGCGAAATCGAAATCGTCATCCATTATCGTCGGACGCGCTGCGACGGGATGCCGGCTCCTGGACCAGCGGAGAACGGTGCGCCCTTGGGACGTGACGCAGTGCGCCGCCCGCATCGGTTCCCGAGCGAGCGAGATGAACGTTGGGGCGCTAGCGCACCGGTGTGCCCCAGTAACCTGACGTCGAAATCGTGCTCTTCTCCACCGCACACCAATTGC
>JAEZYO010001070.1 GCA_023419055.1 Pseudomonadota bacterium
TCTTCAGCGGGGCGATCGGGCGATTGCTGTCTCGATGATCGCGCTCGATGACCTCGCGCTTCACCGCTTCGAGATCCGGCGACGAGCCGCGCGCGACGAGCTCGTCGAAACGTCGGCGCGCCCGCACCTCGACGCTCGCCGTCAAATAGAACTTCGCGTCGGCGTTCGGGAAGACGACGGTCCCGATGTCGCGCCCCTCGAGCACCACTCCGCCCTGCTTGCCCGCGTCGCGCTGCATCTGCAAGAGCGCCTGTCGGACCCTCGGGTGCGCGGACACCTTGCTCGCGCCTTGTCCGATCTCGAGGCTGCGGATGACCTCGGACACGTCCTCTCCCGCGAGGAAGAAGCGCGTCTGCCCGAGCTCGTCGTTCTCCAGCATCACCGCCCCGCGCGCGACCAGCGACTCGGCGTGCTCGCCGACTCGCTCCGCGTCGTCCCAGTCGATCTCGCTCCTCAGGCTCGAGAGCGCGACGATGCGATAGAGCGCGCCCGTGTCGACCATGACGTAACCGAGCCTCGCCGCCACCTGCTTGGTGACCGTTGACTTCCCTGCCCCTGCAGGGCCGTCGATCGCGACGACCAGGCGCTTCATTGCACCACCTCGAGGTCCGCGCCGAGCGCGCGCAGAGTTCCGACGAAGCGCGGATAGCTCTCGGCGATGGAGTCCACGTCCTCGATCACGCTCTCGCCGTCGGCGGAGAGACCGAGCAGGACAGCCGCCATCGCGACGCGGTGGTCTCCGCCGCTCGTGACGCGTGCGGCCCGGAGAGGGGCCTCGGGCTGCCCTTCGAGAGCCAGCCCGCCTTCGCGCTCCTCCACCGCCACGCCGAACGCGCGGAGCACGCCCGCCATGGCCGCGAGGCGCGCGACCGCCTCGCTCGAGGACGGCGCCGCGATCTCGGTGACCCCGCGGGCTCGCGACGAAAGCACGAGCAGCGCGGGCAGCTCGTCGAGGGAGCGTTCGAGGAGCTCCCCATCGAGCGCCACGCCGCGCAGGCGCGACCCGCGCGACGCGAGATCGCCGAAGGGCTCGCCCAGGCTGTTGCCGGCGGGCGAAATCCCCATGCTGCCCCCGGAGAGCCGGATCACCTCGAGCGCCGCGGAGCGCGTCGGGTTCAGGCCGGTGCGCCGCGTGTTCACGTTGCTGCCCGGGATGATCTGCGCCGCTACCAAGATGAAGGCCGCGGCGCTGACATCGCCCGGCACGTCGAGCTCGAAGCCCCGGATCGCGAACGGATCGGCCGGCGGGTGCAGGCTAATCATCGAGCCCGCCGCCTTCACCGGCATGCCGAGCGCGTCGAGCAGTCGCTCGGTGTGGTCCGGCGACACGATGGGCTCCAAGATCGTGGTCGGCCCCGATGCGAACAGCCCGGAGAGCAGGAGCGCGCCCTTCGCGTGATCGTTCGGCCCGCCGAGCGCGTACTCGATGGGTTCGAGCCGCCCGCGCGGCGGAAGCGCGCCGATCGAGAGCGGGGCCATCATCTGGCCCTGTTCGGTGGAGCGCCCTTCGATGCGAGCCCCGCGCCGCTTGAGCGGCGCGACCACGCTCCACATGTCGCGGCGCTCGAGCGTGGCGTCGCCGCCAATCACGGAATCGAAGGTTTGCCCGGAGAGCACCCCCGCGAGGAGCCTCAGACTCGTCGTGGAGCGGCCCGCGTCGAGCAGACCATCCGGAGCCTTCAAACCGGCGAGGCCGACCCCGCGCATGCGAAGGGTGCCCTTCTCGTCGTCCTCGTAACGGACGCCGAGCCGCCCGAGCGCGCGCAGCGTGTGCAGGTTGGCGTCACCGTAGCCAAAGCCGCGGATCTCGGAGGGCCCGTTCGAGAGCGCTGCCAGAATCAAGGCGCGGTGGGTGATGCTGCGATCGCTCGGAACCGGAACGCTGCCCTGCAGCGGGGTCCGCTGCGGTCTGACGCGAATGCGGGTCATCCCTGTAGCCTCAGCCGCCCCCGGAAGCGGACGCCTTGGCGCCCGGGATGAAGTCGACCGCCTTGTCGAGCAGCACGCTGACGGCCCCGCCGTCCACGCCCATCACGAAGGAGACCTCCTTCTCGTTCGGCTGAGCCTCGAGCTTACGCACCGGCTGAGGGATGCCGAGCAGAGCCATGAACGGCGCGTAGCGCTCGAGCGAGTTTCTCACCCCGAGCAGATTCTCGGCGCCCCTGGCCGCGGCCTCGTCCGCCTCGTAGCTGAGCGTGCCCGCCAAGTTCAGACCCGGATCCTGGAAGTTGCCGACGAGCGCGAGGGTCTTCATCCCATCCATGAACGCGAGCTGCGTGCGTGCCGCCTCGGGCACCGGGCTGGAAGTAAAATCAGCCCCGAGGACGATCGGCGCGTTCGGCGTCGCCAACAATTTGTCGAGCCACTGGGGCTGCTGTCGCTTGGCGCGCCCCTCGTGGATGCGATCGAGCGCTCGTCGCATGCCGGTGTCGTTGCCGAAGAGCAGCGTCCTCTGCGTCAGCACCGTGAAGCCGAGGTTGCCCGCCGTATACAGCGAGCGACCAGCGTAGCTGCTCTTTACCACCGGAACTCCCTGAGGCGTCTTCTCCGTGGTGTCCGCCGCAGCCTCGATCTTCTGCTTGTCGAAGCTTCCGAGCGCGACCCCGAGCACGTCGGCGCCCTGCATCGAGTACACGCCGGTGTAGAGCTCGCTCAAATCTCGCCGGGGCACGAAGCCCGAGCTTTCGGGGAGAGGCATCTGTGACGTCAATATCCCGAGCAGCTTCTCCCCGAACCGCGACGCGAACATCTGCTGCGCGTCCACGTGGGAGAGAGCTATCGCGCCGCCGGGAAGCAGCGCGAGCGCGTCGCGATCGATATCGGCGTCGGTGAAGGCCTTGTCCTGGCCCGTCTTGGTCACGACGTCGCCCTGTTTGGAGCAAGCGACGAGACCCGGAAGACAGACGAGGGCGGCCGCGATCAGGAGGTGCCTCAAGACAGCACCTCGCCCGCGCAGCGGGTATTTTCGTGAGCCATGTCTACGGTGAAGGGCGCCCTCACGCGGTCCATATAGTCGATCGAGTTCCAAGGCCCAATCACGTAACCTGCGCGGGGGACCGTCCGGCCCGCGCGCTTCGAAAATGTTCGCGGCTGGAGCGCGGGGAGAATGAGAAAACGCTCACTTCCACCTTCACTCGCGCCGGGGTTTTCGTCGATGCCGAGAGTGACGAGCGCCGACATCCGACGAGGGTAGCATCAAAGGGCGGCACCTCGTCCGGCGGCCGCCCGAGAGCGCCCCGGTCACGCGGACACAGGGAACGACCCGAGGACCTTCAGGTACTTCGTGTGACGCTTGATGGCCTCGAGCGCCGTAACCACCGGCCGGTCGGTGACGTGCCCCCCGATCTCGACGTAAAAAACGTAGTCCCAACTCTCCCGTTGCACGGGCCGCGATTGCAGCTTTTTCAAGTTGATGCCGCGCTCCGCGAAGTGCCGGAGCATCGCGAAGAGTGAGCCGGGCGAGTCGTCGATACCGAGCAACAGGCACGTGACGTCGTTACCCGATCGCATCGCGGGGCGGGAACCGGCGACGCCGTAGCGGCAACGAACGTCCGACACGTCGCCGACGTTCTCTCGCAAGAGCGTGAGGCCGAACGCGCTGCCCGTCGACTCCGGGAGCACCGCAGCGCTCCCCTTCTCTTCCTTCGCGAGCTCGGCGGCGACCGCGGGTGAACGCACGTCGATCACCGTAGCCCGCGGCAGCTCCTGATCGAGGAAGCGCTGGCACGCGGCGTGGGCGATCGCGGTCAGGTACACCCGCTCGACGTCGGCCGTGGACGCGACCTGCGCCATCAACTGGTAGGTCGCCGGAAGGTTCCGCTCGCCGACGAGCACGAGATCGCTCTCGGCGAGCGCCGTCAGCGACGGCTGAACCAGGCCGTCCACCGAAGACTCGAACGGGAACACGGCGAAGGCGGCGCGGGACCTCGCCACTTCGTCGAGCGCTTCGGCGACGGTCGCGGTCGAATGAAGCGCGGTGGTAGCGCCGAAGTAGCCGAGGGCGGTCTGATGGCAGAAGCCGCCCTCCGGTCCCACGTAGGCCACCTTGACCGGGTGCTCGAGCGCGCGCGCCTCGGCGCGGATGCCGCGGAAGATCGCGGCGACGCTCTCGCTCGGGAGGTCACCCGAAGCGTGCGCGCCGAGCCGTGAGAGCCACTCGGCCTCTCCGACGTCTACCGAGACGTCACCCTCTGCGCGAGCCCGGATTTCCTTGGACAAGCGGGCGCGCGCCTCCAAACGCTCGAGGATTTCGAGGTCGAGCTTGGCGACCTTTTCCCTGAGCTCGGAGACCGCGCGCTTGCCGTCCATCATTCACGCTGCAGGAGCAGACTCGCTCTTGCCTTTCTTTTCTGAACCGCCGCTGTCGGAGGAGCTGCTCGACGAGGAGCTGCTCGACGAGGAGCTGCTCGACGAACCCGACGAGCTGCTCGAGCTCGAAGAAGAACCGCCGTCACCCGACTTCGGCTTCGAAGAGCTGTAGAGATCCGAATACCAACCACCACCCTTCAGGATGAAGCCGGCGCCACCGGAGACCTGGCGCTTGGCGGTCTGTTGATGGCAGTTCGGGCACTCCGTCAGGGGTTTCTCGCTGATGGCTTGCTCGGCTTCCCAGCCGTTACCGCAAGCCGTGCAGATGTACTCGTAGGTCATTCCAAAGCCTCGGGGTCGAAATGCGTCGCGTGGCGTCGCGTGTCAACGGCGACCGACGAAGCCGTCACGTTGCCGCGAAACCCAGGTTCCTGAGCTCGTTCGAGCACCCTAGTGTGCCTTGCGTTTCGAAAAGTGGCTCGCCGAAGTTCGAGCGGCTTGCGCTCGAGCGTCTCGATCGTAGAGGCACGGCAACGGCGAGGACGTCGACCGAGCGCCCGCCCGGCGTGTCTCTGGAGGGAGTGAGCACTGAAGAGCCAGCGGCTAAAGCATTCCGCCGTCACTGAACAAAGAAACAGCCCGAGTGCGATTGAGCTCGGTGCACTTACGCAAACGCGGGGGAATCAGCCGTTTCGGCTTGTGCGCATCTGTTCAGGAGAGTAGAGAGAAACGATACGCCGCGTGACCATACATGCCATGACACTTGCCACCGGCTATTGCTGGAACGCGCGGCAAGGGGCTCGCAGGGCCGGCCAACCGCTCTGCTATAAGGAACAAAGCCCGAGGCGTTGAGGGAAAAATAGCGATGCACATCAAGAAGCTCGAGATCGCGGGGTTCAAGTCCTTCGTGGACCGAACCGTGATCCACTTCGATCACGACGTCCTTGCCATCGTTGGGCCGAATGGCTGTGGGAAATCCAACGTCGTCGACGCAATTCGTTGGTGCTTGGGGGAGCAGAGCGCGAAGCACTTGCGTGGTCGCGCGATGGAAGACGTGATTTTCAACGGCTCCGAGTCGCGAAAGCCTCACGGTCTGGCTGAAGTCACCATCACGTTCGACAACACGAACCCCGACTACGCGGCCACGCTGCCGCCCGAGTACCGAGAGTATCCGGAGATCGCCGTCACCCGTCGCCTGTTCCGAGACGGGACCAGCGAGTACCTGATCAACAAGACGCAGGTCCGCCTGCGGGACATCACGGAGCTCTTCCTCGGTACCGGTGTAGGTACCAAGGCGTACTCCATCGTCGAACAGGGGCGCATCGGGCAGATCGTGAGCGCTCGCCCCGAAGATCGGCGCCTGTTCATCGAAGAGGCCGCCGGCATCACCAAGTACAAGCAGCGCCGGAAGATGGCCGAGCGCAAGATGGAGCTGACGCGGCAGAATTTGCTCCGCATCAACGACATCGTCTCCGAAATCGACCGCAATCGCGCTTCCTTGAAGCGCCAGGTCGCGAAGGCGGAGCGGTTCCTCGACTATCGGCGCGAGCTCGAAGACCTCGTCCTCCTGGACGCCTCGCACCGGATGCTCGAGCTCGTCGTGACCGAGCGCGTCGAGCGCGAAGGCTTCGACGCGGCGAGCAGCTCCGCCAACGAGGCGCGAGCGAAGCTCCGCGACGCCGAAGGCACGCTCGAGACGGCTCGCGAAGAGGCGCTCACCATCGAGATCCGCACGGAAGAAGCGTCTCAACGCGCCTTCGAAGCGGACAACGAGGTGACCGGTCTCCACGCCGAGATCGAGCGTTCGCGCGACAAGCTCGCACACCTGAA
>JAEZYO010001071.1 GCA_023419055.1 Pseudomonadota bacterium
ACGGGGACTGAAACCAGTTCCAGGATCTGGACTGAAACCAGTTCCAGGTGTAAAGTCTCTTTCACAACATCAATGAGAGTCGAGAGTCCGGGCCGTAGTGTATTTACGCGTCAAGGCAGCTGGTTCGCGGCGCTAGCGCTCCTCACGTGGGCGTGCGCGCAAGGTTCGAACGGCGTCGACGCACCGAGCACCGGCAACGCGGGTACCAGTTCCAGCGGCGGAAGCTCGGGCTCGGGAGGCTCGAGTTCGGGCGGTTCGGCCGGAACCTCGAGCTTCGGCGGCGGAAGCTTCGGCGGCTCTGCTTCTGGTGGCACCTCGAGTGGGGCTGCGGGCACCGGAGGAGCAGCGGGTTCTTCGGGTAGCGCAGGCGAGGCGGGTGAAGGGGGCAGCGCCGGTTCTGGCGGTGACGCTGGCGCCAGTGGCAGCGGCGGCTCCGGCGGCAACGCCGGCGGGGGCGGCACGAGCGGCGGTGGCAGCGGCGGTTCCGGAGGTACCGACGAGCCGAGCTTCGGGGGCGCGGGTAGCCTCGACGACTGCAACGCCGACAACGTCGACCACAACGTGGGCGAAGGCGAACAGTTCACGGGTCCAGCCGACTCCTGCATCAGCCTGACCGTGACCTATGGGATGACCAAGCTCTTCCTCGCGCCACAGCCCGCGACGACCGACGGCGCTTACCCGATCTCGTTCGACTACGCTTCTTGCATCGGGACCGGGAGCGGCGAATTCACGGAGGTCTACGCCGCGGCGTACCTCTACGGGACGTCGTCCACCAAGACGATCCCGAAGCCGGACTGCTTGATTTACGTCAAGTTCAACGGCGACAGTGGAGACACGGTCTCGTTCTTCCACTACGGATGATTCGCCCGTCGTGGAGGGCTGCTCGGCGGCTCAGAATAGCTTACCGAGCATGCCCTTCGCTTGATCGAGCGCGCTGTCGACGTTTTCGCCGGTGAGCGCGCTCTCCACCGGGCCTTTCAGGGGCGCCGGCAGCTTCTCCGCCAGGAAGTTTCTGACGACGTCAGCGACCTTCTTCGCCTGGTCCTCACTGAGATCTGCCTGAGAGACGAGCTTCGCGACGAGTTCCTTCATGGTGCCGCCAGGCTAGGCGGAGCGCCGGTGAGCGGCAAGCGCGCCGAGCGCGCCGAGCGACGCTACGGAAAATGACGAGCCGAGTCGCCGAGATCTTGCTGACTATCGCGCGGCGCGCTGCTCGATGAGATCTCTCGCGAGCGTCGAGCTCCAACGCGGCACCCCGCCGAGGCATCGAAGAAAGCGCGCAACCAGCGAGCGGAGTCGCCCGACCTGCCTCCGTGGCGCGGGTCTACGATCGGCTGGCAAAAGAAGCGCTATCGCGGGCTCTCTCGTCGGTTTCTCGGGAGCTCGTGGCAGAACGTGAGCTCGCCTCCGACGCCCAGCGCCTCGACTTGTGGTGCGTCCCCGATCCCGCGAAGGTGCCTTCGCTCGCTCCACTCGGCATCCTCGAACGAATCGCGAGTGAAGGGCCGTGCGCGTTCGAGTTCTTTCATGGGGCGCCTTCGCTCGCTGAATTTTTCGCGAGCATGCGCAAGCTGCTCTTTCTGCGACGCTTCGCGCGCCTCCCCGCTTCACCGGACGAGGCCAATCTCTGGATCATCGCGGGCGGCCGCCCCAATCAGCTCATGAAGCCAGCGGGGCTAGAACTCGTCCCCACCTGGCCGAGCGGCGTGTACGCCATGCCTCCCCTCTTCCGCACGTGGCTGGTCGTGACGAGCGAGCTCCCATTGACGGCAGAAACGCGGCTCCTCCGCGTGCTCGGCGCGGGAAAGACGCTCGCTACCGTGAGCCGCGAGCTGACTCGCGCGAGCCCTCACGACCCGGTCGGTGCTATCCTGATGCCTCTTTTGGTACGGCTGCATCTGGAGTGGCGCGACCCAGAGCTCGACGGCGATCCCGAAACGAAGGAGTTTTTGATGGAAACTCGAGACATCTACGAGAGCTGGTACCAGAAGACCCTCGCGGAAGGAGAGGCGCGTGGTCGAGCGGAAGGAGAGGCTAGTGGCGAGCTTCGCGCGCTACTGACCGTGCTCTCCGCGCGCGGGCTCAAGCTCTCCGCCGAGCAAGCGGCGCGCGTTCGCGACTGTCGAGATACTGCACAAATCGAAGCCTGGTTGCGTCGCGCCATCACCGCTACTGAGACGCATCAGATCTTCGATTGAACCGACGGCGAGCTCACTCGCGCGTCGTCTCTTGCCCGATCCGAAGCACGTGACCGTCCGGGTGCCTCACGTGCATCTCGCGCAGTCCCCAAGGCTCGTCGGTTGGCGGCCAGGTCACGTCCAATCCTTGCGCCAAACAAGCCCGATGAATCGCGTCGACGTCGTCCACGACAATCGCGATCCAAACGCCCTGCTCGCCGGCATCGGCGCCTTGGAAACCACTCGTCCGGACGTGTGAGCTCTTGCCGCGACCTCCCTGCGCCCCGACACACAGGTGGATGTCGCAGTCGTCGGAGCGCACTCCCCCGAAGTCGGGCGGAGTGCCCCATTCAAACGTCTTGTGCCAGCCGAGCTTCGCGAACCAGTCGAACGTCGCCTGCAGATCCGAGACGTTCAAGATCGGCGTGATCCTCTTCGCCCTCATGACGCCCCTACTCGGTGAAGGTGATTTACTGACTGGGAGGCGGAGAGGGCACGGAGGCCTCCGAGGCAGGCTCGTTGGCCGCGGTCGCCTCGGGTGCATCCTTTCGCCTCAATACCTTGCCACGAAGGTAAGCCCCCTGATCGTCGATCTCGGCGACGACGGCGTCACCGCCGAGCTCGCAGACCTGCCTGCCGACGATCCTCTGGAACTCCGCGGCCGTCATCGCGGGCTGGCCTTCGCTCTCTAGGATCGCGACCTCTTCGTGATCGGGCTCGGTCTCCGTCAGGATGGCGAAATCGCAGTCAGGCGCCTTCGAGACGGTGTCAGCAGTGTTGGTGCGAGTCGCTGCGTAAGTCCTGCTACCGCAGCCTGTCGTCCCGACTCCGACCAGCAATCCGATCCCTAGAACCCAATTGGCGTGGTTCACCCGTTCCTCCTTTCGGGAGGATACATGGCGGCTCAACGAGAACAAGGGGTTCCGGGAACCGTTCCCGGAGCGTGATCGATTTCGGGGCGACGTCGACTCGACGAAACGTTTCGTGCGGATTCCGTTGATCCGCTCCCATTGACAGCGCCGAACCTTCGAATCGGGGCTGACCGCGGAGCTCGGTTCCGAGCTCAGTAGGCTCCGCGAGGCGCCCTCTATAGGGAGAGCGCCTCGCCACGGGCGAACTCAGAAGGACGTATACAGGAGCTTCGCGGCGACCGCCTTGGTCTTTTCAGCGTTGTCGAGGAGCTGACCAATCGGATCCCACTCACCTTTCGTGAGCGCCTCACGAGCGCCGGGCTTGATGGTGAAGGCGAACGACTGACCCGCAGCCTTCACGACCTGATTGGCAAGATCGATCTCGATCTCGGTCGACGGATCCTTCTCCACGAGCGCGCCGAGCGCGACCGCGCTCTCGTGCGAGACGGAGACGCACGGCATGCCGAGCGTCGTCGAGTTGCCGAAGAAGATCTCCGCGAAGTTCTCGGCGATGACGGCCTTGAAGCCGTACTTCGCGATCGCTTGCGGCGCGTGCTCGCGCGACGAGCCGCAGCCGAAGTTCGAGTTCGAGATCAGGATGGTCGCGCCGGCGAAGCGCTCGTCGTTGAGCGGGTGCGCCTTCTTGGAGCCGTCCTCGTTGAAGCGCACGTCGTGGAACATGTGCTCGCCGAGGCCGTCGAAGGTCACGCATTTCATGAAGCGCGCCGGGATGATGCGATCGGTGTCGATGTCGTCGCCCGCCACGTAAACGCCGCGGCCCTTCACACTGACGATCTTATCGAGTGCCATCTTCGTTTCTCCTAGAACGACTCAACCAACACCGAAAACCCGACGCGCGTCCGCGATCGATCCGCTGATCGCCGCGGCCGCCACCATCACCGGGCTCATGAGCACGGTGCGACCCGTGGGGCTGCCCTGACGGCCCTTGAAGTTCCTGTTCGACGACGAGGCGCAGAGCTCGCGCCCGATCAGCTTGTCCGGGTTCATCGCCAGGCACATCGAGCAACCCGGCTCGCGCCACTCGAAGCCCGCCTCACGAAACACCGCGTCGAGCCCCTCGGCTTCGGCGGCCTTGGCCACGTCCATCGAGCCCGGCACCGCGAGCGCGCGCACGCCGGCTGCCACCTTCTTGCCCTTGATGAGCCGCGCCACTTCACGGAAGTCGGAGATGCGTCCGTTGGTGCAGCTGCCGATGAACGCGACGTTCACCTTCACGCCCTCGATGGGCTGGCCCGCCTGGAGCTGCATGTACTCGAGCGCTTCTTGGATCGAGGCGCGCTCCGCGTCGCTCTTGCCCTCTTCGACGCGCGGCACGCTCTCTTTCACGCTGATCGCCTGACCGGGATTGATGCCCCAGGTGACCGTCGGCGCGATGTCCTTCGCATCGAAGCGAACCACGTCGTCGTAGGTCGCGTCGGCGTCCGAGGCGATCGACTTCCAGTACGCGACCGCGCGATCCCAGTCCGCGCCCTTCGGCGCGTACTCGCGCCCCTTCAAGTACGCGAACGTCTTCTCGTCGGGGTTCACGTAACCGACGCGCGCGCCGCCCTCGATCGACATGTTGCAGAGCGTCATGCGCTCTTCCATCTCGAGCGCCTCGATCGCGTCGCCCGCGTACTCGTACGCGAAGCCGGTGCCGCCGTTCACTCCGAGCTTCCGGATGACGTGCAGGGCGATGTCCTTGGCGTACACGCCGGGGGCGAGCTTGCCGCTCACCTCGATGCGGCGCACCTTCATCGGCGCAAGACTCAAGGTCTGCGTCGCGAGCACGTCGCGCACCTGAGTCGTGCCGATGCCGAAGGCGATCGCGCCGAACGCGCCGTGAGTCGAGGTGTGCGAGTCACCGCACGCGATCGTCATGCCCGGCTGCGTGAGCCCGAGCTCGGGGCCGATCACGTGCACGATGCCCTGCTTGCCCGAGGCGAGGTCGAAGAAGCGGATCCCGAACTCCTTGCAGGCCTGCTCGAGCGCCACGATCATGCCCTCCGCGAGCGAGTCGCGGAACGGGCGCAGGCGCGTGTCGGTCGGCACGATGTGATCCACCGTCGCGAACGTGCGCTGCGGATACGGAACCGAAAGCTTCAGGTCCCGAAGCATGCCGAAGGCCTGCGGGCTCGTGACCTCGTGAATCAGGTGCAACCCGATGAACACCTGCGCCGAACCATTGGGCAGCACCGACACGGTGTGGGCGTCCCAGACCTTCTGAAACAGGCTCTTTCCCATTCGCGACTCCTGGGACCGAGCTTGCCCGCCGGCGATACTTTAGTCCAATGAAACTTTCTTACCTATTTGTTTAGAATATCTACACTGTCGCAGCCTGCGCCGAAAGTTGAAGCGAGCGCGTCTCGAAACGTGACCGACGTGGTTCCACCCAAGACGCGGAGCGGAGCGAAGTCCAACAAGGCGGCATGAAGTGGTTCCTTGGGCTCTGGGTGTTGACTCTCCTGAACGCGCTCACGAGCGCTTGTGCCGAACCTCCACCGGCAGCCGCTCCGAGTCGCCGGGTCGTGTTCGTGCGCGCGACGGAACCCCTTCCCGAAGCGGTCTCCGCACCATCACCGGTTCGCGCGACGGATGATTCGTCCCTGCTGAGGTTTCAGATCAGCATCGAGCCCGGTTCAGGCCTGAGCCAGGCGGCGCTCCGTCTCTCCTTTCGCAACGTATCGAGCGAGAGGATAAGAGTCTTGCGACGCCCGGAGCTCGGGAGGCAAAACCGAAGGTTCACGGACGTCTGGCTCGAGATCGTGCGCGCATCCGACGGCTCGGAACCCGAGACGGTGTGCCGTAGAGGCTGTGATGGGTTGCGCATCGGCGGACCACCAAGGCTAGACGACTACATCGTGCTCGAGCCGGGTGACGAAATCTCGACCACGGAGCAGCTCGACTGCGACTACGCCCTCCCCGACGAGGGACCGTGGCGCGTGGTCGCCCACTATCGTGATGAGAGCGAAGGCCCACCTCGCCAAGAACGCTCCGCTACGATCGCCTGGTTCAACGGTATCCTCGACTCGAACACCCTAGAAATCAGCGTTCCGCCGTACGACCAGGTCCTCAGGGCGTACGAGGACGACGAGCGACAGCGGCGCGAGGAGGGCGAGCGGGTGCTGCAAGAACTGCGAGAATGACGCTCAGCGCTTGCCGCAGCTCGCCCCGATCGCGAAACCGTTCGCGGGCGCTCGCTTGAGCGCGTCCTCCGTCTTCGCGTCGTAGCGGCCGCTCTCCGGGATCTTTTCCTTCGGATTGTTGCGGTTCCAAAGCTTCTGAAACGCGAGCACGTCGGTCGCGCGGCGGCGCGCCGGACTCTTGGGACTCTTGGTGAAGTCGAAGTGCACGCGATCGCTCGCGCCCAGCCACTTGAAGTCGTGAGCCTCGAGCGTCTGGCGCCAGGTGGCGGCCTCCGCGATGTCGAGCGCGGTGCCGATCTCGTGGTTGCTCTCACCCGGCGGAGTGGCGAGCGTGACGCCGCAGCGCTTGCCCGCGGACCAGCGCCACACCAGGTACTGCTGCGCCACGGTGCGGAGCGCGCTGTTGATCGTCATCTTCACGTCCTTCTTCGAGTCGAGCGCCTTCACGAGCTGGTTGCGGGCCCGCAGCTCGAGGTAAGCAAAGACGTTCGACTCGACGACCAGGTTGGGCCGACTGGGCAGAGGGACGAAGGCGTTCGGCTCCATGCAGCGCGCCTGCGCGATGATCTGACGGCTCAAGCCGTCCACGCTCTCGGTCGTGCAGCTCTGAGCGGCCGCTTGCTGCACGGTCGAGTAGCGGCGCACGACCTCTCGCTCGGGTGCGGGACGTTCCTCGTCCTTACTCTCCTCCTCGAACACGGGCGCCGGCTCGGGGGCCTCCACCACTTGAGGAACGACGCTCGCGCTGGGTGCCACCGGAGCCGAGGTGACGGGGGCGCTCGCCGACGGTGTCACCGAGACCACCGGATCGCTCGGAAACGCGTACCAGAGCAGCACCCCGGTCCACACCAGACCGAGCGCCGTGAGGGCCAGCACCTGTGTCCGCCGTGAGGGCAGCAGGGAGCGGAGCTTGCCAGGGTCGACCGGCACGCGCCGCGAAGTACCGCGATCGCCCACGCCAAGCAAGGCTTGGAAGCGAGAATGATTAGAAAATACGAGCTTCGAGTGGCACTCTGTTAAGCGTTGCTACATGGACGCTGCGCTGCTCCCCGCCCTCTACGACGCGATGATGGTCGCCCGCACCGGCTCGGTCGGCCTCGCGGCGCGCAGGCTCGGGAAGACACCCTCAGCAGTGAGTCAGCAGATCCGCCACCTGG
Source organism: Pseudomonadota bacterium (assembly GCA_023419055.1). The sequence goes on from JAEZYO010001071.1 coordinate 7,392, forward strand.
GCGACGCGCTCGGCGTGACGCTCTTCGAGCGGCGCGGTCGCGGGCTCGTCCCGACGCCGGCGGCGGAGCAGATCCTGCCCGCGGCCACGCGCCTGTTCGACGAGGCCGAGGCGGTGTTTCGCTTGTTCGGCGAGCTCACGGGCAAGAGCTCGACCACGCTGCGCCTCGCGGCGAGCGACTACCTCGCGAAGCCGCTCTTGGTCCCGGTGCTGCGCGAGCTCGCGCAAGAAGGCGCGTCGCTCCACTTCGAGATCTCGACCGCGCACTCCGAGGAGGCGATCTCGCTGCTCGAACGAGGCGACGTGGAGATGGCGATCGTCTCCTTCTCGGGTGAGCGCGCCGGGGTCGCCGCGCGCACGCTCTTCGATCAGCCGTTTTACTGGGTCGGCCCCAGGCGCGCGAAGGATCGCCGCGGCCTGGTCGAGCGCCTCGAGCACGAGCCCGTACTCCGGCTCGCCGCGGGGAGCGTGGGTCGCAAGCTGCTCGACGACTTTCTCGCTCGGGAGGGCATCCGCCCCGCGTCCACCATCGACGTGCCGAGCGTGTCGCTCCTGCTCGCCTATGCGGCCGGCGGCGTCGGGATCGGGCTCGCTCCGGCGCTGCCGCTCGATCCCGCAGAGGTGCGCGGCCTCGTCATCGAGCGCGCGCCCGTCGCGTCGCTGCCCGTCAAGTTGCTCACCCGCGAGGGTCGCCCCAGCGCGCCTGCCATCGAGCGCTTCGTCGAGCGTCTGGTCGCAGCCGCGAACAAGAAGCGCGCCCGCCTGGGTTGATTGCGCGCGGCACCGAACCCAGAGCGCGAGCTCGGCTATCACTGAGAACCGAACCCGAAGAAGTGCTTCGCCTCCTCCACGATGCGCGGATGCGCGCAGCGGGTGGCGTACGCCTCCGCCGAAGCAGGGCCCGCGCCGCCGCGGTGGTCGATCACGCTCTTCGCTCGGTTCAGCGGGTAGAGCGCCCGCACTCCCCCCCTTCGTCAATACCGCGACATCGGCTAGTCTCCGTCGCCTCGATGAACAGCGTCGCCTTCTTGCCCTCGATCCTGCTCTTCGCGCTCGCCGGGCTCGCCGCCTGCTCGAACGGGCCAGGCCCGAAGTCGGCTTCGGACGGAGGCGACAACAATAAAGGATCACCAGATATGTCAAAAGCTGGTTTGGGCGGAAGCTCGAGCTCGGGCGGTGACGAAAGTGGCGGCGGCCAGGCCGCTCACAAGACGTACGTCTACGTCGGCAGTGGAGACTGGTCGGGGACCACCGGCAAGCTCCAGGTCTTCTCGTTCGACGAGCCCTCGACGGCGCTCACGCTGGTCCAGGAGCTCGCGGTCGGGAACCTGAACTCCTTCCTCGCGTTTCACCCGACGGAGAGCGTGCTCTACGCGGGAGACGAGACCGGGAAGAAGCTCCGCGCCTACTCGATCGATCGCGCGACGGGCAAGCTCGCGTTCTTGAACGAAGCGCCGACGAGCGGCGGCCCCGTCTACATCAGCGTGGACCGCGCCGGTAAGTACGCCCTGCTCGCGTACTACAACGAAGGTTCGGTCGAAGTGTTCTCGCTCGGCGCGAACGGCGCGGTGCAAGGCTCGGTCGACCAGGAGCGCACCGGCGACAAGGCGCACAGCATCGTGCTCGACCCTGC
>JAEZYO010001072.1 GCA_023419055.1 Pseudomonadota bacterium
GCGCGCTCACTCGGAGCTTCTCGCCGTCGAGCGAGAGCACCACGTGCAAGGCTTCGAGCTCGTTGATCAGCGCCGCGATCTTCACAGCAATAGCTCCTCTCGTTCCCGTCCGTCCGTCGACAGCACCCCCGAGCTCCGCTGCATGACGAGCGCGGCCTCGAGGTAGTCCGAAAGGCCCTTCACGGTCGGGTTCGCGAACAGCACGCGCACCGGGACGTCCACTTTCGAGCTCGCTCGCAGGCGCGCGACCAGCCGAAGCGCGAGCAGCGAGTGGCCGCCGCGCGCGAAGAAGTCGTCGTCGACCCCCACGCGCTCGAGCCCGAGGAGCTCGGCGAAGGCGGCTGCGAGCTCCGTCTCGAGCGCGGTCTCGGGCGCGCGGTAGCTGCCCTCCCCGCTGCGCTCGGGGGCCGGCAGCGCGGCGCGATCGACCTTGCCGCTCGGGTTCAACGGGAAGCCGTCGAGGAACACCACGTGATGCGGGACCATGTACGGCGGCAGCGAAGCGCGGAGCTCGTCGCGCACCCGCGCTTCGTCCGGTGACCTGCCCGACTCGAGCCGGACGTAGCCCACGATGCGTTGATCGCCGGGGCGATCTTCTCGCACGATGGCCACCGCTTCGCGGACGCCCGAGCAAGCGGAGAGCCGGGCTTCGATCTCGCCGAGCTCGATGCGATACCCGCGTACCTTGACCTGAAAGTCGTTGCGGCCGAGCCACTCGATGCGCCCGTCGCGCCGCAGGCGACCGAGATCGCCGGTCTTGTACAGGCGCGCGCCGGGCTGGTTCGAGAAGGGGTCGTCGAAGAAGCGCTCGAGCGTGAGCTCGGGGCGCTGGTGGTAACCGAGCGAGACCCCGGCGCCGCCTACGTAGAGCTCGCCGACGACGCCCTGCGGCAGGAGGCGGCGGTTCGCGTCGAGCACGTAGATTCGGGCGTGCTCGGCGGGCTTTCCGATGGTGACCGGCGGCTCCCCGACCTCTTCGAAGGTCGCGTAAATGGTCGTCTCCGTCGGGCCGTAGCCGTTCCACAGCTGCTGCAGTCGACCCTTCAGCTGCTGAGCGAGCTCGTTCGAGAGCGCTTCGCCCGCCGAGACGCCGCGGAGCCCTGGTTGCCCCTGCCAGCCTGATTCGAGCAGCACTCGCCAACCCGCCGGGGTGGCTTGCATGAACGTGACCTTCCGCTCCGCGATCAGCCGGCCGAGCTTCAGGCCGTCGAGGATCTCCTCGGCCGTGGCGACCACGAGCTCTCCGCCGAGCATGAACGGCAAGAAGTAGTCGGGCACGGTGATGTCGAAGCAGGGGCTTCCGGTGCTCAAGACCACGTCGTTCGGGCCGAGCCCGGGTCGCTCGCGCATGCCCAGCATGACGCTAGCGAGGTTTAGGTGGCGGACGAGCGCGCCCTTGGGCTTGCCGGTCGAGCCGGACGTGTAGATCACGTACGCCGGCGACTCGAGCTCGGAGCGGTCGATGTCGTCCTCGCGCTGCTCGCGCTCCTCGTCGACGAACACCGGCGTGGCACCCGCCGGGACGCGTGTCGAGAGCGCGCGTTCGGTGACGACCAGGTCGAGTCGTATGTCCTCTTGGATGAACTCGAGCCGCTCTTTCGGATACTCGGGATCGAGCGGGACGTAGGCCGCGCCCGACCTCGTGATGCCGAGGATCGCGATCAGGAGATCGACGGAGCGCGAAAGGAACAATCCGACGAAGCTGCCCGGGCCGACTCCGCGCTCGATCAGCGCGCGAGCGAGCGCAGCCGACGCGCGATCGAGCTCGCCGTAGGTGAGGGCGCGCTGACCGCACCGGAGCGCCGTCTTCTCCGGCGCGCGCCGCGCCGCGGCGAGGATGCTCGCGCAGGCCGTCCGCGTGACGGGATCGCGCGGGACACCGTTCCCCGCCGCCGCGAGCAGGCGCTCACGTTGTTCGTCCAAGAGCAGCCGGAGCTCGGCGATCGGCTTGTCCGGGTTCGCCGCGACGTCGCGCAAGAGCTCGCAGAGCTCGCCGACGCGCTGCCGGATCGACTCGCGATCGAAGAGCTTCGTGGAGAAGCACGTCTCGATCGTGACCTCGTCCCCCAGCACGGCGAAGCTCACGAAGAGCTCGAAGCTCTCGTTCGAGCGCGGCAGGCTCTCGATCGTCGTCGACAGCCCCACGAACGGCGTCGGCTGGGCGTTCGAGTCCACGTTGAAGGCGACGCCGGCGAGCGGGATGCGGCTCGGGTCACGCGGGATCGGGAGCGCCTTGACGAGCTCGCCGAAGGTCATGCGCGGGTGGTCGAGCGCGTCGAGCATCGACTTCTTCACCCGCTCGAGGTGCGCCGAGAACGGGGCAGAAGGGTCGACCTCGACGTGGAGGGGCAGGGTGCGTACGCAGTGGCCGATGAGCGCCTTCTTGCCCGTGATGACTTGACCCGAACCCGGCAGGATCAGCGCGAACGAGCGCTGCCCCGTGATGCGCTGCAGGTAGGCCTCGAACGCGGCGAGGAGCAGCGTGGTGAAGCTCGCGCCTCGCCTCGCCCCGAGCGCCTTGAGGCTCTGCACCAGGCTCGCGTCGAGCGGCGTGTCCACGCGGTCGGCGGCGTAGGTGCGCTCCGGCGGACGAGGATGATCGAGCGGCAGCTCGAGCTCTGGCGGGACCACGGCGTAGAGGCCCTTCCAGTAGGCGAGATCGGCTGCCGCTTCGCGACCCTGAGCCTCGTTCTCGCGCAGCTCGGCGTAGTCGCAGAACGGCGTCGCGGGGACGAGCATCGGCTCGAGCCCCTGCTTGCGCGCCGAGTAGAGCTCGGCAAGCTCGTTCGTCAGGATGCCGAGCGAGGTCCCGTCGCAGATCACGTGGTGCGCGACGACGATCAGCAAGTGCACGCTCGCCGAGAGCCGCAGGAGCTCGCACCTGACCAGCGGCCCTTTCACGAGATCGAACTCGCGCTCCACCGCGAGCGTCCGCGCGTCCTCGACGGCGCGGGCGCGCGGCGCGGGCTCGAGCGCGGAGAGATCCGAGTGCTCGAACGGCATGGTCCCGCTCGCGGCGACGCAGAGCTGCGACCCGTCTCCGCTCAGCGTCGTGCGCAGCGCTTCGTGGCGCGCGACGAGCTCATCCAGACAGCGCCGCAAGAGCGCGACGTCGAGCTCTCCCGTCAACGTCAGCGCGAGCGCTTGGTTGTAGGCGAGGTTCGCGGCGCTTCCGCCGAGCTCCACCGAGAGCCAGAGCTCTTGTTGCTCGGGAGTGACTCTGGCAACCCGTGCGATTTCGCCGAGGGCGAACGGATCGAAATCTTCCTCAGCGACTAACTCCGCATCGCGGTTCGGTCTCATCCTGACTTCCCGTTCTTGCTTCCGAGTGACCGAACAGCGACGCGGTGCACGAACGGTGCCGGGCGTTCACGAGCCCTTTTGCGAGTCGGCGCGCCGGTGAAGCAGACACGAGCGCAACGGGCGACGCGATGGTCACGATCATTTCGTGCCTCACCGCGAATCTGGCCACGCGGCGCTCTTGGAGCGGAGAGCGGAATCTTTCGAAGGAGGCTTGGGCCTCTACTCGGAGTACGGCTCTTTCGCGCGCGGGGCTTCGGGCGCCTGCTCGTCGAGGGAGCGGCGGTAACGCACGCAGCCGCTCATGAACTCGGGCCAGTCGGGCACTACGGGCAACGGATCGCTGCGTTCGGGGAGGAGTCCCCAGAGGCGAGGGTGATGCCAGCAGAGCTCGTGCCCGCTCGCGTCGCGGTGCTCGCGGATGCCCGCTCTGAGCTTCTTCACCTCAGCCACGAGTTCCTCGCGCGTCATGGTGGTCAGATCATCGTCCATGGCTCCTCCGCGCCGGCGATCTCGCCGGCTTCCTGTCAGCGTGGGGCGGCTTCGAGAGCGCGCCGGTAGCGCTCGCGGCGCACCTGGTCCGACAGGATATCGTATGCCTCTTCGAGCACCTCGAGGATGAGGTCGACGTCTTCGCGAAGATCCGCCGTCTTGGCGCTGAGGACACGCTCGGGCTCGAACTCGCGCCGGAGCGTCGTGTAGGCGCGCTTCACGTCGTAGCTCGTCGCGTCGCGGCTCACGCCGAGCAGCGCGAAGTAATCCCCTTCGTCCACCAGCGCGCGCCTGAGGCCGATGCGGGCGCGAAGCGCGGCGTCGTCCAAGTGGTCCGGCGCAGGAGGCTCGGTCTTGGGGGAGATCTTCGGCGGCGCGCTCGCGCTCCGGAGCACTCCGAGCTCCGTCAGGGCATAGAGCACCGTCGCGAAGTCCCGGCTGCCCGTGCGCTCCAGGCTCTCGGCGAGGGTGAGGGTCTGCGCCTCGCGCACCCACTCGCTCTCCTCGGACGGGAGCGCGCACTCGGCGAGCAGCGCCTCGGACGGCCCGACGACGAGCCGCGTGCCGGCGCCGCCCAGCCGCTTGATCGCGTCCGCGGGCGGAATCACGCGGCGCACGACCTCGAGCAACACTTCGGCGCCCGTAGCGCCGCCGAAGACTCCGGGCTCGGTGGTCAGGCGCGCCGGGACCTCACGCTCGACGCTCGCGCCGCCGCGATCGATCGAGGCGACGCGCGAGACGATCCACTCGGCGTGCGCGCGGAGCACGTTCCAGAGCTCGTCCTGGCGCAGGTAGCCCTGAGCGATCAGCGCGGCGCCGGCGTGGCGTCCGAACTGCGGCAGCTTGCGGCCGAGCTTCGAAGCGTTGTCGCTCGTCAGATCACCTCGCTGCACGAGGAACATCAACAGGGACTCGTTGTCCGCGCCGCTCGCGGCGGTGACGAAATCGCCGTCACGGAAAAGCACGCGTCGAATCCCGGCGGAGTCCTCGAACGCGATGGCGCCGGTGTAACGCGCGCGCACGGCTCGCGCGAGCGCGCGCACCGCGTCGCCTGGGCCGAGCACGGCAGGGATTTCGAAGCGCGGCTCGGGGACCGCGAGCCCCGGGGCGGACGGTAACGGCGGCGGGGTGGGAGCGGCGGTCGGCGTCGACGCGAACGGCTCGCGCTCTGGACGCGGGGGCTTCGTCGAGATCTGTTGCGCCGCCTCTTCCGGGACGGGAAAGTCGTTCACGCCGGTGAAGGAGGGCGGCTCGCTCGGTCCCGGAGGAGGCGCCGTGGGCGCCGCGGTGATTTCTCCGCGCGTGCTCTCCGATGGCTCGAGCGCGGTGCGCAGGCTCATCGGCGGAGGATTGCGCGTGCGAATCGCCGGCGGAGTGATCGGCGCCTCGTCATCCCCCACGTCCACGAAGGAAGGAGGAGCTACGGCGCTCGGCGGTGCCGGCTCGTGCACCTGAACGTGCGGAGGCGGTGGCGAGCCCGAGCCTTCTCGGCCGTGAACTCCGCCGGTCCCCGTGCCTCCGGCGCTGCCCTGTCCGGTGCGACCGGGGCGCGATCCACCCGAATCCGAGCCGCCGTGCGTACCGAGGCCTCCGTCTTCGGCCTCATCGTCGTCATCGTCGAGATCGAGCGGCTCGTCGAGCACGGCGAGCAGATCGGGCGGCAAGATGGCGTCGAGCTCGGCCTCCGGCGACAGGCGATCGGAAGGAAGGCTCGGGATGCCGTGCTGCGCCTGCCGCACGCGTGCCTCCGCGCGGCCGAGGAGCATCTCGAGCTCCGGGCTGAGCCGCGCGTGGGGAACGACCGCCGCAGCAGGGGGAACCGAGCCCAGGGGAGGAGGGTGCGTGCTCGGCGGTGGAGCGCCCGAGCTCGTCGGCGAGGAGGGCGGCGGAGGACCGCTCAGGACGGGCCCGGGTCGGAGCGACGCAGGTCCCTCGAAGCGATAGGGGCGCCGGGTCGCCGCCATCAGCACGGGCGATCGATTCGGGCTCGAACCGGGTGAGCTCTTGGAGGGGGACGCAACGCCGATGAGCGCCTCGACCTTCCGGACGAGCAAGGCCGGGTCGACCGGGCGCGTGAAGCTACCGCTCGACTCGAGCTCGAGCGCCTCGCGATGAGTCTCGAGGCTTCGTCCCGCTTCTCCCACGAACAGGACTTCGATGCGCGAGCCTGCGCTCACTTCGCGCACCCGCTGTACCGCCTCGAGCGCCCCGGGAGCGTCGGCGTCGCAGATCATGAGCGACGGTCGCTGAACCGCGACTCGGCTCACCAAGAGACCGAGGGGCACGTCGAAGACCGAGTACCCCTTGCTCCGGAGCGCAGCGGAAAGACGCTCGGCTTCGGCCGAAGCATCGCTGATGAAGATCAGCGAGCCTGCGTCGTTCGCGCTGCCAGTGTCCGCGCCGGACAAGGGATCCACCGTTTGTAACACTACTCCAAGGCGGTGGTTCGTTGCGCTCCTACTTCCCCGCCGAGCAGGCTCGGGAACTCACGCAGCGGGGTGAGCCGTTACTCTGACGAATGGACCACGCCGGCCCCCGGGACGAGCCGCGGACGGCTCAATCGCCCTTGCTGCGGTCCTTGGGGGGGGACAGGCGCACGGCGATGTGTTCGCCGAGCCTCGGCCAGAACTTGGCGGAGAGGACTGCGAAGGTGACGAAGAGCACGATCGTGAGCTCGCCGTGCGTGAGCCCGATTCCAGGGAGCATGAAGTCTGGCCCTTTGTAACCCGAGGGGCGGCCGTGGGCGTGATAATTGGGTTATCGAAGGGGTTTGCCAACCCCCGGAGCTCTCCAGATGCAAAACGATGTCGTCATCGGGCTGGGCGCGAACCTGGGCGACCGGCTCGCGACGCTGAAAGAGGCTCGGGCGCGAATCCTGACGCTTGGCCGAATCGTGGCAAGCTCCGCGCTCTACGAGACCCTCCCGGTCGGGCCTCCGCAGCCGGACTTCCTGAACGGCGCGCTGCGGCTCGAGACCGAGCTTGCGCCGGAGCTCCTGCTCGACGCCTTGCTCGAGATCGAGCGAGGGCTCGGACGAGTTCGCCGCGAGCGTTGGGGACCGCGGACCATCGACCTCGACATTCTCTGGGGCCGGGGGATCTGCCTCACGGAACCGCGGCTCGTCGTCCCGCATCCGGAGCTCGAGAAGCGCGCGTTTGCGCTGCTTCCGCTGCTCGACGTGGCGCCTGACGCGGCGAACCCGAGCGGCGTCCCGTATCGAGCTATTTCAGCATCGCTCGATCTCGGCGTGTTGCGAGAGGTTTTCGGTTCTCGAGCTGGTTGGGAGCACGTGCCGGCTCGCTAGACATGCCGCCATCAAGGTGGTACGAGCCGCCCGCCTCCGGCTGCCAGAAGTGCCTTCGGATAGCCGGAAACCGACCCACCATGTCGATCGCTCAGACGACCCGAGCCCTTGATCAAGGTGCCTTCCCCGACGCTCTGCTCGCGCTGAGCGCGGGGGGTGGCCCGCTCGACTTCGACAAGACCGTCCTCTACCAGATGGCCTTGTTCATGATCTTGATGGCCGTGCTGAAGCCTCTGCTGTTCGACCCCATGATGAAGATCTTCGCCCTGCGCGAGGAGCGGACGGACGGAGCCAAGGCCGAGGCCCGAGAGCTCCAGGAGCGGGCGGGCGAGCTGCTCAAGCAGTACGAAGTCGAGCTCGTCCGGGTAAACCAGGTGGCCGCGGAGGAGCGCCAGCGGCTGCGCAACGAGACGGCCAAGCTCGAGGCCGAAATCCTCGAGGAGGCGCGGCAGGCGACGACTCGCATCGTCGACGACGGCCGCCGCCGCATCAACGACGAGGTCAACCGCATCCGCTTCGACCTCGGCAAGGAATCGGAGCGAGTGTCGCAGCAGATCGTTTCTCGCGTCCTCGGCCGGGAGATCAACTGATGGATTCCCAACACGAAGGAGCCGCCGAGGGTCACGCGGAAGGCGCCCACGGCGCAGAGCACGGCGGTCACCACGAGCCGCACTTCTCCGACATCAACTGGTTCTACGGCATGGTCGGCACCAAGGAAGGTGTCGAACCCAGCGTCGCCTGGCGCCCGCCGGACATGCCGGCGCCCTTCGGCGCGCTGCTCCTGAACGCCGCCATCCTCTACTTCATCCTCTTCAAGCTCCTCGGGAAGCCGATCCTCGACGGGCTCAAGGCCCGCAAGGAGACGATCCTGCGCGGCATGGACGACGCGGCGCGCATGAAGCGCGACGCCGAGACCCGTCTCGAGGAGTACGAGGAGAAGCTCGATCACATCGACGACGAGATCGAGCGCGTTCGGGAGGAGATGCGTCAGGCGGGCCAGATCGAGCGCGAGCGCATCCTGAAGGACGCGAAGGAGCGCCGGGCCCGCATGGAGCGCGACGCCAAGCTGCTCATCGACCAGGAGCTCAAGGCAGCTCGCGAGGAGCTCATGCGTGAAGCCGTCCGCGCCGCCGTCAGCTCGGCGTCGAGCACCCTTCAGAGCAGGATCAGCGCCTCGGACCACACGCGCCTCGCCGACGAGTACATCGGCGGGCTGCGCGGCGCCGTGGCCGGGCTGCGAGGTAAAGTATGAGCGCTTCAGCCGTCGCCGACCGCTACGCGCGCGCCATCTTCGAGCTCGGGGTCGAAGGTGGGTCGCTCGCTCCGCTCACGGAGCAGATCGGAAAGTTCGCCGAGACGTACGCCGGGAGCCCGGAGCTCCGCGCCGTCCTGGACAACCCGATCGTCGAGACCGACAAGCGCGAGGCCGTGCTCAAGGACGTCGCCGGGCGCCTCGG
>JAEZYO010001073.1 GCA_023419055.1 Pseudomonadota bacterium
GTGCGGAGCGCGTCGAGATCCTTGAACTCGGTGAGCTTGCTCGTGGCGTGGCGCTCGACGGAGAGCCGCGCGTCGCTCTCGTTCATCCCGTGCCCGTCGTCGCTCACGGAGATGGACGTGATCCCGCCGCCGACGATGGCGACGTCACAGCGCGTGGCGTCGGCGTCGAGCGCGTTCTCGACGAGCTCCTTCACGACGCTCGCGGGGCGCTCGACCACCTCACCAGCCGCGATCTGGCTGGCGAGCTCGGGGGGCAGCACGACGACGGGCCGCGCGGGCATCCGAGAGTCTTAGCCAGGCTTCGCCGCGCCGGCTACGGTTACAACGGGGTTTAGAGCAGCCCGGCGCGAGCAGCCGCTTCCGCGAGGCCACCGCCAGACCAGGAGTCGGCCTCGAGCACCTCTTTCGCGGCCGACTTCACTTCGTCCGGAGCCTGTGCCATCGCGAAGCTCAGCCCGGCGCGCCGCAGCATGGGCACGTCGTTGAGCCAATCCCCCAAGGTGACGATCTCGTCCACGCTGCAGTCGTAGTGTCGAGAAAGCCACTCGATGGCCGTGCCCTTGTCGACGCCGTGCGCGCGGACGACCATGCCCCAGGTCGTGCCGGCCCCGCGACGTGACGCGCGGAAGGCGGGGAAGGTCGCGGACTGGAGGAGCTCCGGCGCGCGCTCCGCGAGCGCCTGCGCCGAGCCCTGGATCTGCTTCTCGGTGCCGAGCGCGATGACGGCGGTGACGCGCGATTCCTCGGCGTGCCAGTCGACGTCGGCGTGGAGATCGGCGACTTCGTTGATGCTCTGGGACCAGGTGCGCACGTAGTCGGCGTACTGAGTGCCGTTCGAGGTGTGGAACACCTGGTCGTTGCTGAACGCGAACGCGGCCGGTCCGAACTCGACGAGCACGTCGAGCAGCGCACGCGCGGCGTGCGAGACGAGCGGCGCGGAGGAGAGCTCGCGGCCGGTCGGCGAATGGACGATGTGGCTGCCGTCCACGCAGGCGATGGGCGCGTCGAGGCCCAGCTGTTCAGCCAGGTGACGCGTGCCCGAAAACATGCGCCCGGTACAGATGGTCACCGCCACGTCGCGCGCGAGCAGCGCCTTGACGGCGGCTGCATCGCGCGGATCGATCTCGCCGCTCGGACCGAGCAGCGTCCCGTCGACGTCGGTGACCAGAACCCGGTAAGCGCCGCTCAAACCGGATAGACGGAGACGCGCTTCTTCGTCTTGCTGTCGTGCTCGTAGGCGACCTTGCCGGTGACGAGCGCGAAGAGCGTGAAGTCGCGGCCGATGCCGACGTTGCGGCCCGGGTTGATGGTCTGACCGACCTGGCGAACCAGGATGGAGCCGGCGTTGACGGCCTCGCCGCCGTACACCTTCACTCCGCGGTACTGCGGGTTCGAGCCACGTCCGTTGCGGGTAGAGCCGCCACCTTTTTTGTGTGCCATTTCGCTTAGCCCTTCACACTCGTGATCTTCACAGCCGTGTAGTGCTGCCGGTGGCCCTGCTTCTTGCGAGAGCGCTTGCGGCGGCGGAACTTGAAGACGATGACCTTCGGACCGTGCGCGGGTCCGACGATCTCGCCTTCGACGGCGGCGCCGGCCACCAACGGTGATCCGAACTTCGGGGCGTCGCCGCCGATCATGAGGACGTCGTCGAACTTCACCTTGTCGCCGGGGTTGCCAGCGAGGAGCTCGACGTTGAGGGTTTCACCCTCGGCGACTCTGTATTGCTTGCCGCCGGTGCGGATAACTGCGTAGGCCATGGCAGGGGGCGCGGAACCTAGTCCAAAGGCGGAGTGCTCGCAAGCTCGAGAGGAACGATCTTGGGACTGAACGAGCGTGCACTCCAGGGATTTCAGGCTGCGCGAGGCTGATTTCGGGGTTTCCGAACCGGCGCGAGCCCTCGAAACTACGAAGGAAAAGGCCCCCGCCAGGGAGCGCCGCCGACTCACCCCGCCCGCGGGCGAGCTTCGGACGTGGCCGCACACGTCACCCGCTCACCCGCCGACCCACGTCGACGACGCCCCCTGGCCCAAACGCCCCCGGGGCGAGATTCTCAGAAGTTCGAGAGCACGGCGACCGTGGTCGCGTCCTCGGTCTCGAGGATCTGGTCGATTTGCTCGATGACTCGGTCGGTGAAGGCTTCGAGCTTGTTCTTGGCTTCGTCCGCGTCGTCAGCGCGCCACTTGGCCTGTTCTTGCTCTTGAGAGGCCGCCTTGGCGTCGTGCTCGGCGTCCTGGACCCGCGCCGTACCGAAGAGAGCGCCCGCGGGCTCCGCGAGGCCCTGGAGGACTCGAGCGGTGTTGGCGCAGCGAGTCGCCGTGACCGTCGACGAGGCGAACTCCGCGCTGAACGAGTAGGCCCCACTCGCTGCGGTGAGCGAACCCTGAACGACCGCGCCCCAGCGCGTGGCGTCCGCCTTGTCCTCGAGCGCCTCGAGCTCATCCTCCATGGCGGCGCGTTGCTCGGTGCGCGCGTTCTGCTCCGCTTCACGGTGCGCTTCACTCATGACCGCGTCTGCCTCGACGTAGAGCGCGAGCAACGCAAGCTCCGGTGAGGAATAGCTGTTGTCGATGCTGGACATGTTCAAGCTCCGATCCTGGCGATGAGCGCCTCGTTCATGGCGGCCTTGTCCGACTGAATCTGTGCCGTGTTCTCGGCGGCGAAACGCCCGCTCTTCGCGATGTCTTCCAGCACCGCGATGAAATCGTCGATGCTGCCGAGGGCGAGGTCACGCTCGCCTTCGTGGTAGCCGGCCTGCGCCCGCTCTTCGATCGCGCGGCCCTCGTACTGTCCCGCCACCACCGTCGCCGTGCCGCCGACCGCAGTGGCGCCGCCCTGGGTCGCGCTGGCGACGCTGTGCACCGTCTTGAAGACTCCGCTCAGGTTGTCCGCGCGCCCGGCTGCGAGACCCGCGAGCGCGCCCACGATCTGGAGAGCGGCACAGACCTTCGGGTCCCAACCGAGCTTCTCGCCGGCCTTGGCCGTGGCCATGCAGGTGACCGCGATACTGGCGAGCACGATGGCACCCGCGCCCCCCGTCCCGAGCGCGAGCGCCGCCGCCGCGATGACACCGGCGATGGTCGCGATGTCACCGCCGAAGACGCCGCTCACGTCGTTCCAGAATCCGGCGCCGTCCTCGGCTTCGCGCGCCCGCTCGATCGCTTTTTCGATCTGATCGCGCAGATCGGACAGGCGATCGAACGCTTGGTCCACGTTCTGTTTCGCGACGCTGCTCTGCGCCGTGTGACTGCGCGCCATGGCGAGCAGCAGCAAGAGCTCGGGTGGCAGATCGAACTTGGCGTCGTCGGAGCCGAGAGCGCCGTCGAAGGAGTAGGGGTGCTCGGTCCTCGAAGTGTTCTCGACTGCTTGCATGACCCACCTCGAACTAGGCGCGACCCACGTTGCCGACGATCGACATCGTGGTCTGGTTGATGGACGAGATCATGTTCGAGACGAGCTGCGTATTTTCGCGGATACGGCTCGTCAGATCTTGGATGGCGATCATGTCGAGCTGATCCTGCTTTTGGATCTTGTCGATCTGTGCCTGGATATCGCCGTGGTGCTTCGTGATGATGGCGTCGTCGAGGACATCGGCCTCGATGTGGTCACTCATGTCCTTCATGAGCGGCTCCATCAACGCCCTCACTTCCTCTTCATAGGGAGTCCCCTCGTATTGCTCGATCAACGCCTGGGCGGCCGCCTTCGCGGCCCCGGGGTCCAAACGCGCACCGACGAGCCCCTTCATCTTGGTGAGATCCTCCGCGAGTTTGATGCGGTCATCAGCAGTGACCATCAGGTTGCGGAGCTCGCCGTTCAGCTTGTCGTTGTGTTGCGCCACCCAAGCCATCAACTCTTGGTTGCTGAGCGAGCCCAGCCCCGGCTCACTGCTTGCGAGCCCAAAACCGAACTCGGCTTGTGCGGCCAGCCGCGCTTGTTCTTCGGCTTCGCGCTGCGCGTGAAGCGCGGCGGCTTCCTCGGTTTGGCCTCCGACATCCGGAGTGTGGTCGGCGGGTCCGCTCTCCGCGATCGTTCTGTTGCTTGCGCTTTGGCTGACGCTGGAAGTAGTCACTTCAAGTTCTCCTGTTTCGAGCAGGCCGGACTTGGCGCTGCTGATGACAGGTAGGTCGGTCAGCCCCGGCGTGAGTTGCGTAGGATGATGTGGGGAGGAGG
>JAEZYO010000001.1 GCA_023419055.1 Pseudomonadota bacterium
CGCAAGGGGCGCTTCGTCTTCGCTTGCGAAGAGGCGCTCGGTTACTCGGTGTCGCCGGCGGTGCGCGACAAGGACGGCATCAGCAGCGCCGTCTTGCTCGCCCGGATCGCCGCGCGCTCGAGGAGCGAGAACAAGACGCTGCTCGATCGTCTGGCCGAGCTTTACCGCGAGCACGGGCTCTGGGTGAGCGTGCAGCACAGCGTGGTTCGGCCGGGCGCTCGCGGCATCGCCGAAATCGAAGCCGCGATGCAGCGCCTCGCCGCTGCGCCGCCGAGCTCCCTCGCGGAGCGGCGCGTGAGCCGCGTGCGGAATTTTCGTGAGCCCGGCGACAGGCCGCGCTGGCTCGGCGTGGCCGACTTGATCGAGCTCGAGCTCGAGGGGGGCGGCCGAGTCCTCGCGCGACCGAGCGGCACCGAGCCCAAGCTGAAGATCTACGTCGACTTGGAAGCGCCGCTCGGCGCGACCGATTCAGTCACCCAAGTGGAAGAAGAGTGGCGCGAGCGCGCGCTCGAGCTCGCGAGAGCCCTCGAGCAAGCGCTCGGCTTTACGCCGTGACGGCACAAGGAGAAAGTCATGCGACCGACCAAGAAATCCCTGAGCTTCGCCCTCGTCATCGCGACCCTGAGCATCGCACCCTCGGCTCTGGCTCAGGAGTTCGGCAAGCAGGGTGACGCGGTCTTCGCCGGCGAGCGCCTGTTCGGCTTCAGCAGCACGAGCGCGACGCTCGAAAATCCTGGCCCGGGTGACGACGTCGAGTACGACGGCACGTCCTTCAGCATCGGCTGGCGCGGCTCCTGGGGGGCTTCTAGCCCTTACGATGTGCCCCGCTTCGCCTTCGATTACCTGGTGATCGATGGTTTGAGCATCGGCGGTTCGCTCGGCTTTGCGAGCATCAGCGAGGACGTGGACGGCGGGTTCATCGGCGCGAACGGTGACGGCTCCTCCGTGATCTTCGCGCCCCGCGTCGGGTACGTGTACATGTTCAACGACGTGATCGGGATCTGGCCGCGCGGCGGCTTCACCTATCACTCGCAGAACGTCGACGACTCCTACGACGCGAACGGCTTCGGCCTCAACTTGGAAGTCATGTTCCCGATCACGCCGACCGAGCACTTCGGCTTCCTCGTGGGCCCGACGCTCGACCTCGATTTCACCGGCAGCCTCGATCCCGACGGGCCCGCGGACGACGTGGACCTGACGTACACGACCATCGGGATCCAGGCCGGCGTGTTCGGCTGGTTGTAGGCGAGTGCGTCAGTCTCGATCGTAGGGCACCACTTCGTGGTGCGTCAGTCTCGATCGTAGGGCACCACTTCGTGGTGCCCTAGGTTCGGGATGGCGCCCCGCACCGCGTCGCCGATCTGGGACTCGGTGCCGACGACGGCGAGCCACAGGTTGTCGCTGGAAATGCGGGCCGTGATGGCTTCGTTCGCCGCCTCGAGCGTGACGCCCTTGATCGAGTCGAGGTAGCGCTCGTAGTAGCCGGGCGGCAGATCGTAGAGCGCGGCGTCGAGCGCGAGGCCCGCGCGCTTGCTCGCCGTGTCGATGGCGAAGGCGTGCGAACGCGTGAGGTAGCGCTTGGACCAGGCGAGCTCGGTCTTGGTGATGCCCTTCTCGCGAAAGGCCTCGAGCAAGCCGAGCTCGAGCTTGATGCACTCGGCCGCGTCCGACGCCTTCGGGAACGTCCACATGCTGAAGGCTTGGCGGCGTCGATCGTAGGGGAGGCTCGAGTAGGCGCCGTAGGACCAGCCGCGCTTGGAGCGCACCTCGTTCATGAGCCGGGCGGTGAAGGTCCCGCCGAACGCGGTGTTCGCGACCGAGAGCGCGAAGTGGTCGGGATCGCTCGGGTGCGAGCCGAGCCCGCCGATCAAGATTTGGGTCTGGGTGCGCTCGGGCTTGTCGACCAACACCAGTCGGCGACCCTGGGGCCCCGCGGGGTCGACGGTCTCGTCCGCGAGCGCCGGTCCTTCGGTCAGGGCAGCGAGCAGCCGCTGGGCGATCTCCGCCGCCCGCTCCTGGCTGATGTGGCCCGACGCCGAGACCACGGCGTTGCCCGGTACGATCAGACGGCGGTACTGAGCCCGCACGGTGTCGAGCGTGATGTTCTTCAGCGAAGGCACGGTCCCGGAGATCGCGCGCCCGTAGGGGTGACCTTCGAACATGCGGCGCCGGAACCAGCGACGGGCGAGGGTGCGATCGTCGTCGAGCGACTCGACGAGCTCGGCTTCGGTCTCGCGCTTCAAGCGCCCGAACTCTTCTTCGCCGAGCGCGGGGCGCGCGAGCACGTCCGTCAGGAGGTCGACGAAACGATCCAGGGAGCGCGCGATCACGGTGCCGTGAAACACCACGTTGCTGCCCGACACGTCGGCGCTGATCGAGCCCCCGAGCGAGTCGATCTCGGTGTCGATCGCTTCGGCGCTACGGCCGCCGCCGCTGCGGCGCATCAGCCGCGCCATCAAGCGCGTCGTCCCCTCCGCGCCTTGGGGATCGGCGAGCGCGCCCATCCGGAAAGCGATGCTGAAAGAGATCAGGGGCAGATCGAAGCTCGGCTCGACGATCAAACGGGGGACCTCGACGGCGACGGGGGCATTCATTCGGCGGCCTCCTTGCTGGCGGCCAGCTCGGCACGGACCAAAATCACGCTGCGCTGATCGCGCGACAGGTAGCGCCGCGCGGCGCGCAGGAGATCACTCTGGGTGAGGCGCTCGGTGGCGGTCAGGCGCTCGAACGCGGTCGACGGGCGGCCCAGGACCGTCTCGTAGAAGCCGACGGTGTTCGCCTTCCCGTCAGCGGTCTCCAGGCTGCTCAAGAGGCCGAGCTCGAAGCGCGCCACGGCACGATCGATCTCTTCCTGCGGCACCGGCTCGCGCTGCACGCGCTCGAGCTCCTCGTCGATGGCGGTGAGCAGCTGCTCGGCGGTCTTTCCTTCACGAGCGGAGGCGTAGATCTCGAGCAGCCCCGGGTCACGGAACGGCCCGACGTAGGCGCGGAGATCGGAGGCGATCTCGAGCTCGCGGACGAGCTTCTTGTGCAGGCGGCTGGCGCGGCCGCCGAACAGCACCTCCACGAGGAGCGACAGGGCGACGAACTCGTGATCGCCGATGGCCGGCGCGTGATAGCCGATCGTAAGCTTTTCGGTCGGCGTCGGCTTCTTCAGCTCGACGCGCCGCTCGCCGCTCTGAGCGGGCTCGGGGCGGTAGTCCTCCACCGGGAGCGTGCTCGGAGAAAGCTCGCCGTACGCTCGCGAAATCTTCTCGAGCATCACGAGCTCCTTGAAGTCGCCGACCACGACCACGCTCGCGTTGTTGGGGGAGTAGAACGTCTTGTAGAAGGATTCGCAGTCGTCGGTCGTGAACCCTTCGATGTCCTTCATCCAGCCGATCGTCGGCCACTTGTAGGCGTGCTCCGTGAACGCGGTCGCCCACAGCACTTCGCTCACCGAACCTTCGACGTCGTCGTCGACGCGGTAGCGGCGCTCGTTCGCGACGACCTCTTTCTCGCTCGTGACCTGAGGCTCGCGGAGGACGAGCTTCGACATGCGCTCCGACTCGAGCTGCACGACGAGGCCGATCTGCTCCTTCGGCACCGCGATGTTGTATTGCGTCCAGTCGAGCCAGGTGGAGGCGTTGCTCTCGGCGCCCGCTTCTTCGAGCTTGCGGTCGAACTCGCCGGGCGCGCGCCCTTCGACCTCGTTGAACATCAGGTGCTCGAACAAGTGAGCGAGCCCGGTCTTGCCCTCGTGCTCGTGGCGCGAGCCGACGCGGAACCAGGTGTGGTACGCGATGACGGGCGCCGAGTGGTCCTCGCAAAGGAGGATGTCGAGACCGTTCTCCAGCCGAAAGCGCTCGAGCTTCAGCCGCTCCCCGAACGCGATGGTCTCGACGTGCCTGACCTTGCCGTAGCGCGGGGCGCCCTGATTGAGTTTCTCGAGACCTTTTTCTCTGGCCGAGGCCCGGGGTGAGGGGCGCTGGCTGCTGGCGGAGGCACTTCCCATGCCTACCTACCTAAGATTCCAGCTTGAGGATGGCAAGGAAAGCCTCTTGCGGGACCTCCACGTTGCCGACCGCCTTCATGCGCTTCTTGCCCTCTTTTTGCTTCTCGAGGAGCTTTCTCTTACGGCTGATATCGCCGCCGTAGCACTTTGCCGTCACGTCCTTGCGCATGGCCCGCACGGTCTCACGGCTGATGACCTTCGAACCGATGGCCGCCTGGATCGCCACCTCGTACTGCTGCTGCGGAACGAGCTCCTTGAGCTTCGACGCCAGGGCCCGGCCGCGCTCGTAGGCGCGCGTGCGGTGCACGATGACGCTGAGCGCGTCGAGCGGGTCGCCGTTCAGCAGCATGTCGAGCTTCACCAGGTCGTCGGTGCGGTAACCGACCTGCTCGTAGTCCATGCTCGCGTAGCCCCGCGAAACGCTCTTCAGCCGATCGTGGAAGTCGAGGACGACCTCGGCGAGCGGGAGCTCGTAAGTGACGACTACGTGGTCGGACGTCGAGTAATTGATGCCGAGCTGCTTGCCGCGACGATCCTCACAGAGCGCGACCACCGCGCCCACGTACTCCGCGGGCACGTGGACGGTGAGCTTCATGATAGGCTCCTCGATGGATTCGAGCTCGCCGACCGACGGCATCTTCGACGGGTTGTCGACCCGCACGGCTTCGCCGGTCTTGACGTGCGCGATGTAGACCACGCTCGGTGCGGTCGTGATGAGGTCGAGGTTGTACTCGCGCTCCAGGCGCTCCTGGATGATTTCCATGTGGAGCAGGCCGAGAAAGCCGCAACGAAAGCCGAAACCGAGCGCGTCCGACGTGTCCGGCTCGAACTGGAACGATGAATCGTTCAGGTGGAGCTTCGAGAGCGCGTCGCGCAGTCCCTCGTAGTCCGCGGAGTCCGTCGGGTAGATGCCGGCGAACACCATCGGCTTCACCTCACGGAAGCCCGGCAGCGGGTTCGTCGAGCCCTTCACCGCGGTGGTGACGGTGTCACCGATCTTCGTGTCCTCGGTGGTCTTGATGTTGGCGGCGACGAAGCCGACCTCGCCCGGGCCGAGCTCCTCGAGCGCCGTGGCGTGCGGGCTGAAGCAACCGATCTCGGTCACGTCGTAGGTGCGGCCCGTCGCCATGAACTTGATGCGGTCGCCCTTCTTGAGGACGCCGTCCATCACGCGCAGCATGATCACGGCGCCTCGGTAGCTGTCGTACCAGCTGTCGAAGAGCAGCGCGCGAAGCGGCGCGTTGGCGTCGCCGACCGGCGCGGGGATGCGCTGGACGACGGCCTCGAGCACTTCCTTCACACCCGCGCCCGTCTTGCCGCTCGCGAACATCGCCCCGCTGCAATCGAGTCCGATGACCTTTTCGATCTGCTCGGCGGCGCGGTCCACGTCCGCGGACGGGAGGTCCGTCTTGTTCAGGACCGGCAGGATTTCGAGGTTATTTTCCAGGGCCAAATAGGCGTTGGCCACGGTTTGCGCCTGCACTCCCTGCGTGGCGTCGACGACGAGCAGGGCGCCCTCGCAAGCGCGCAGGCTGCTCGATACCTCGTAGTTGAAGTCGACGTGTCCAGGCGTGTCGATGAGCTGCAGCTGGTATTCGACGCCGTCTTGCGCCTTGAAGCGCAGGCGCACCGACTGTGCCTTGATCGTGATGCCGCGCTCTCGCTCGAGCTCCAGCTTGTCGAGGAACTGGTTGACCTTCTCGCGCTCGGTGATCGCGCCTGTCACGTCGAGGATGCGATCGGCGAGGGTGCTCTTGCCGTGATCGACGTGGGCGATGATGGAGAAGTTTCGGATTCTGCTCGGCAGAGTGGGCATGGAGTCGAAAAATCCCGCTCGGTCCGCCTCGCGGGAGGCGCCGCTCTCTAGCGCGCACCACGCCTCTACACCAGCGCCGAGGTTCTGGAGGCGCTACTTCTTGCTCGCCGCCTTGACCGGAGCGGCGTCCGTCAGGCTCATCTGGCCCGGCAAAGCGTGCTCGTAGCGCTTGAGCACCAGGTCGATCCCCTCACGGATGTAAACCGCAACCGGCACCTTGGTACGGCTATGCAACAGGTGCAGCCGCTCATTCTGCTCGGGGGTGATGTACACCGTGGTGGAGATCTTCTTGCGGGACATGGGGGCGACTGCCAGCTGTTACATTAGATTCCCATACGTGCGTTGTCAAACGACGTCGGGCCGGTTTGGTGGAAGATTTGTGCGTGATTTCATGGTCTTGCACACGAAAGTGCGGCTCCCGGCGCCGGCGCGCACCCGAGACTTCGATAGAGGCTTCAATAAACGGGTCGGCTGTCCGGTAGCGGTCGCTTACTCGGCGGCCGTCTGGTGTTCTCGTTCTCTGCCTGCTACACGGGTTCGAGGGCGATGGCTTCAGCCTTGAGACCACTCGAACAGTGTCTGAGAGCTCTGGCACCGTGCGTTATGTTGGTCGGTTTCTGTTTTGGCTGTAACAAGTCGGGCCCCGGAGCGGACGACGCGAGCCAGGCCGGAACCCGCCGCTCCACCACGATCGTCCACGAGGAGTGTGACCTCGCCGCGAGCTCTGCCGAGCGCCTGGACGCCAACGGCGATGGGCGCGCGGACATCACGATCGTCCGCGAAGACGGGCGCGAAGTCTGCCGGGCCGCCGATATCAACTTCGACGGCGTCGTCGATACTTGGACCTACCTCGACGGGGCGGGCCAGCTTCGCCGCCGCGAGCTCGATTTCGACCGCGACGGGAAGATCGACGAGATCGCGACCTTCCGTTCGGGGGTCGTGGTCGAGAAGCATCGCTCGACGAGCGGGCTCGCTCAGCTCGACACCTGGGAGTTTTATACGAACGGCACGCTGGCTCGGACAGAGCGTGATTCCGACGGGGACGAGCGAGTCGATCAGTGGTGGGAGTACGGCGGTAACGGTTGCCCGATGATGCATTCGGACGCGAACCGGGACGGCAAGCCCGACGTCGGGACGACCATCGACTACTGCAAGGAGACCGGTTACGTGCCGCCCGAGCGCCAGGACTACCGGCAAACCACGAGCCCCGATTTCCAGCGCACCGAGGCGCTGCCCACCGAGACGGAAGTGCAGACCGCCGAGCCGCCGGCGGACGCGGCGAAGCAGCCGGAAGGGGCGCAGCCGTGAGGCGAGATCGCGTGTGGGCGACGCTCGCGCTCGGCGCCGCGACCTCGCTCGGCTTCTTCGCTTGCGGCGGGGAGGCGAAGGGGCCGAAGGCGCCCGTTCAATCCGACGAGCGCCCGCAAGGGATCTCCCAGGACGACCAGTCGCGCTGCGATTTCAAAGATCGCGCGGACCGCGACGTCTCGGAGTCGGCGGGGCCCGGGTCGGTGACGCCCAACATTCGCCGCGTCTACGCGCTCCTCGGTGAAGGCGAAGAGCGCAAGCGAGTGCTGGTCTGCCGTGAGGTGGACACCAACCTCGACGGCGTGAAGGACGTCTTTCGAACCTACAACGATCGCGGCGACGCGTTGAACGAGCTCGCCGACTCGAACTTCGACGGGAAGATCGACACGTGGATCACCTTCGCTCGCGGTCGCCTGGCGAAGGTCGAGATCGACACGAGCGGCAACGGCAAGCCGGACGAGATCCGCTTCTACGTGGGCGGCAAGCTGAGCCGCGTGCAGCTCGACGAGAACGACGACGGCAAGCCGGACGTCTGGGAAATCTACGACGACGGCAAGCTTCAGCGCCGCGGCGTGGACCTCGATCGCGACGGCCACGTCGATCGCTGGGACCGCGACGAGATCGCGCTCCGCGAGATCGCCGATCGCGAGCGGCGTGAAGAAGAAGAGCGTTTGAAGCGTGAGCAGTCGGAGAAGCAGGAGCAGGTGGACGACGCTGGCGTTACGGACGCCCGCGTGAGCGCGCGCCGTCGCGAATGAAGAACGAAGAAAAGCCCAGGGCCGCCGTCGCCGGTGAGAGACTGCAGAAGGTGCTGGCCCAAGCCGGCATCGCCTCGCGTCGAGCCGCGGAAGAGTTGATCGTCAAGGGGCGCGTCCGTGTGGACGGGCGCGTCGTGAAGGAGCTCGGCACCCGCGTCGATCGGCGCGCGAAGATCGAGGTCGACGGCCGGCGCATCATGCCGGAGAACCTCGTCTACATCGTGCTCCACAAGCCGCGAGAGGTCGTGTGCACGCTGAGCGATCCGCAGGGTCGGCCGACGGTGCTCGAGCTGATCCGCGGCGCAGGCGCGCGCGTGGTGCCCGTCGGGCGCCTCGACTTCCACACGAGCGGCGCGCTCCTGATGACGAACGACGGTGATTTCGCTGCAGTGCTGACGCACCCGCGGCATCACGTGCCCAAGGAGTACGTGGCGAAAGTGCGCGGAGTCGTCGACGAGCGCGGGCTCGAGCAGCTCAGGAAGAGCATCGACATCGACGGCACGCCCACGCGGCCCGCCGAGGTCTCGATCGAACGCGTCGAGGGCGACAAGACCTGGCTCAGGGTGGTGCTGCAAGAGGGCAAGAACCGCCAGGTGCGCAGGCTGGGAGACGCGGCGGGCTTCCCCGTGATGCGTCTCGTCCGCAC
>JAEZYO010000072.1 GCA_023419055.1 Pseudomonadota bacterium
GTCTACTACCGATTCGTCCGCCTCACGCACGAGCAGTGGGAGAACAGCGTTCGGGACGTGTTGAAGCTCCCCGAGCGGAGCGGACTTTCGAGCGGCTTCGTGCCCGACCCCCCGGAGGGGAAGTTCGAGAACAACGAACGCGCGCTGTACGTCAGCGCGAACCTCCGAACGGACTACCAGCGCGCGGCGGAGACGCTGGCCGAGCGCGTGGCGAACGACGCTACGGCGCTCGCGCGGCTCGGAAGCGCCGCGGACGTGACCGGCTTCATCAAGAGCCTCGGCCGCAGCGCTTTCAGGCGAGCCTTGACGGCGGCGGAAGAGTCCGCCTTTGCCACGGTGTTTGCGTCCGGAAAGACCTTCTTCGAAAGCGGGGACGATTTCGCCGACGGGGCGCGGCTCGTGATCGAGACGATGCTGCAGTCACCGCACTTCGTGTACCGCATCGAGCTCACCCCCGACGGGACGCGGCTCTCCGGCTACGAGCTCGCGAGCAAGCTCTCCTTTTTGCTCCGCAACACCACGCCGGACGAGGGGCTGCTCTCCGCCGCGGAGTCGGGACAGCTCGACTCTCAAGAAGGGCTCGTCGGCATCGCCGAGCAGCTGATGTCGAGCGCCGCGAGCACGGCTTCGCTCGAGCGTTTCCACGCCACGCTCTTCGGGCTGGGTCGTTACGACTCGATCTTGAAGGATTCGACGCTCTTCCCGGCGTACTCCGAGGCGCTCAATCAGTCGCTCATGGCCGCCGACCTGCGCTTCTTCCAGCGCGTCTACGAGGGCGGCTTCGGGCTGCGAGAGATCCTCACGTCGAACGTGGCTTACGTGAACCAGTCCACGGCAGGGTTCTACGGCCTCTCCGCGACAGGCTCCGAGCTCCAGGAGGTGGCGCTCGACGCCAGCCGCCCCGGCTTCCTGACGCGTGTCGGGTTCCTCGCCTACAACGCGACGTTGCGCGACCCCGATCCGATTCATCGCGGCGTGGACATCAACAACAAGCTGCTGTGCGCCAAGCTCGAGCCGCCCGCGGGCGAGATCCCGCCGCTGCCACCGTTCGATCCCGGACAGACGAACCGCGAGCGCGTCGCCACGCACACGGGGTCGGGCACGTGCGCCGGGTGCCACATGCAGATCATCAATCCGCTCGGCTTCGCGCTCGAGAACTTCGACGCGATGGGCCAGGTTCGGACGACCGACAACGGAAAGCCCGTGGATACGACCGGTGAGTACCTGTTCTCCGACGGGCTGAAGAGCTTCAGCGGGATCACGGAGCTCGTCGCGCTGCTCGGCGACAGCTTGCAAGCGCACGGTTGTTATACGGCCAATCTCACCGAGTTCGCCCTCGCTCGCGACATCGCGGGCGGAGAGGGCGCGCTCGTCACGGAGCTCCAGCGTATGAGCCGCGAAGACGACACTTCGATCAAGGACATCTTGCTGACCATGGTGAAGAGCCCGCTGTTCGTGACCGCCAAGGGAGGTGCCAAGTGATCCGTCGAGCCAAGCTGAACCGCCGCGCCTTCCTACGGGCCGCGGGCACCGCGGGCGTCGCCCTGCCGTTCCTCGAGGGCCTTCAGTCGCGTTCCGCGTGGGCGCAGAGTGAAAATCCGGTCTTCGGTCTCTTCATCTGCACCGCGAACGGCGTCGTACAGAAGTACGCTAGCGAGCCGGAGCGCTTCTGGCCGACGGCCACGGGCGCCCTGACCAAAGAGTCCATGGAGGGATTCGCGGCGGAGCGCTGCACCGGCCTCCTCGCGGACTACGCGGATCGCCTGCTCATCGTGCGTGGCGTGAACTACCCGGGGCCGCTGAACGGCTGCGGGCACGCGCAGGGGCTGGTCCAATGCTTGACCGCGCGTGCTTCCACCGGGAGCGCCAACAACGCGACCTCCACGGGCCCCTCCGTCGACACGGTGATGGCCGAAGCCTTGAACCCGGAGGGTGTGGAGCCGCTCACGCTCTACTCCGGCATGAAGGGCGGGTACATCGACGAGAAGCTGTCCTTCAGCGCCGCCGGCAAGGTCCGCGCGGCCGAAGGCAACCCGTACAACGTGTATCAGCGCCTCACGGGCCTCTTCGATCCGGGCACCGGTAACCCGACCGGCATGGGCGACAAGCTCGCGCTGCGCCGCAACAGCGTCAACGACCTGATCCGCGCGGATCTCAACTCGCTGATGGCGCGCCCCGAGCTCAGCAAGGCTGACAAGGAGCGCCTCGATCTGCACTTCACCACGATCCGTGACGTCGAGAACACGATGACGGATATGGGGATGGCTTGTACGGGGGACGGCCTCGACATGGCCGCCATCGAAGCCATGAACTCGGGCGACGCGTTTCGACAGAACGGGAAGATCGAAGAGGTGGCAAAGCTCCAGATGGAGCTCGTGGCGCTCGCCTTCGCCTGCAACGCGACCCGCGTGGCGACCCTTCAGGTCGGCGACGGCACCGACGGTTCTCGCTACACCATCAACGGCGAGGTCGTCGAACGCTTCCACTGGATCAGCCATCGTATCCAGAGCGACGGCACGAGCGGCGCCGCGATCCCTCAGGCCGTGGAGTGGCACACCGCGATCGACCGCATCCGCATGAACACGTTCAAGCACCTGCTGGATCGATGGTCCGAGTACCAGACCCCGAACGGCAACTTGCTGGACAACGCGTTCGCGCTCTGGACCAGTCACGTCGCGGTGGGCCCGTCGCACAGCTTCAACAACCTGCCGTACATCATCGCGGGGAGCGCCGGCGGTTACCTGAAGCAAGGTCAATACGTGGACGCCGGCGGCGCCAGTAACGGGCGCCTCCTCAACACGCTGCTCAGCGCCTGCGGGGTCCCGCTCGACAAGTTCGGCGTCGCCGACGGCGGGATCATCAGCCAGATGGTTGCGTAACGCGGTCGGCGTCCAGGGCGCCTCCGCAGTGTTCCGGGGTTCGTCTGGACCCTGATCGCAGCCGGACTCGGCGTTCTTTCGTCGCTGGCGAGACGGCGCCCTTTCGCCCTCGATTCACCGGGGTGGTTCGCCAGGGGGGACGCGAGGAGCCGACCGAGACGTGCGTGAGCCGCCTCACGCTTGGCGCGCGCGAGCAGCTTGTCGTGCTCGGCGCTGCACTTCGTCGCGTCCTTGTCGGGGACTGCTGAAAGGCGCGCCAGGCGAGAAAAGCGTCTGCGCGTTCCCGCTCGAGCTCGCATCCCGAGGAAACGCTGCCGCGTCACCGATGCGACGTGGTCGATCGGCGCAGGTCTCGCGGGTGACGAGCTCGCTCGGAAAACTCCTGACCGCGCGAATTTCCTCAGCCGATCCGCGCATTTCGCGGAGCAAGGCGCCTGTTCTTCTAGGTCGAGATCCAGTACGCCAAGAGGTGCGCCTGCGCACCGTCGCAAGCAGCATGAGAGGAGAGCGTTCACGTGACCAAGAGCGTCAGCGAGTCCGAGAACCCTGCGATTCCGTCCCCGACCGTGAAAGGCCACCGGCCGAGAACGAACCGAGACTGGTGGCCGAACCAGCTCGATCTACAAGTGCTTCACCAGCACTCGCCGCGGGCGAATCCGATGGGGGCCGACTTCGACTACAAGTCGGAGTTCGCAAAGCTCGACGTCGAGGCTCTGAAGAAGGACCTCGTGAATCTCATGACGGACTCACAGGAGTGGTGGCCCGCCGACTACGGCCACTACGGCCCGCTCTTCATCCGCATGAGCTGGCACGCGGCCGGTACGTACCGCATCGAGGACGGTCGCGGCGGCGGGGGCGACGGCGCGCAGCGTTTCGCGCCGCTCAACAGCTGGCCGGACAACGCGAACCTGGACAAGGCGCGGCGGCTCCTCTGGCCGATCAAGCAGAAGTACGGCAAGCAGATCTCCTGGGCCGACCTCCTGGTGTTCGCGGGGAACGTCGCGCTCGAGTCCATGGGCTTCAAGACGTTCGGTTTCGGTTTCGGACGACCGGATGTCTGGGAGCCGGTGGAAGTCTTCTGGGGGCCGGAGGACACGTGGCTCGGTGACGAACGCTACAGCGGCGACCGCCAACTCTCAGGCCCGTTCGGCGCCGTGCAGATGGGTTTGATCTACGTGAACCCGGAGGGGCCGAACGGCAACCCGGATCCCAGCAAGGCGGCTCGCGACATTCGCGAGACCTTCGGGCGCATGGCGATGAACGACGAGGAGACCGTGGCGCTCATCGCGGGCGGGCACACCTTCGGGAAGACCCATGGCGCCGGTGATCCCAAGAAGGTCGGCCCGGAACCCGAGGGTTGTCCGATCCACCAGCTGGGGCTCGGTTGGAAGAGCTCGCACGGCAGCGGCAAGGCGGGTGACGCCATCACGAGCGGCCTCGAGGGCGCGTGGACGCCGACTCCGATCAAGTGGGACAATAGCTTCTTCGATACGCTGTTCGGTCACGAGTGGGAGCTGACGAAGAGCCCCGCAGGAGCGAACCAATGGAAGCCGAAGAACGGAGCCGCGACGAACACGGTGCCCGACGCCCATGATCCGGCGAAGAAGCACGCGCCGATGATGGCGACGACCGATCTCGCGCTGCTCTCGGATCCCTCCTATTTGCAGATCTCGAAGCGGTTCCACGCGAATCCGGCAGAGTTCGCGGACGCGTTCGCGAGAGCCTGGTACAAGCTGCTCCATCGCGACATGGGGCCGCTGTCGCGCTACCTCGGCCCTTGGGTGGCGCCGCCGCAGCTCTGGCAGGACCCTGTACCTCCGGTCGATCACCCGCTCATCGGCGCGCAAGACATCGCTGCCCTCAAGCAGCAGGTCCTCGGCTCGGGGCTCTCCGTCTCCGAGCTCGTGTCCGTGGCGTGGAGGTCGGCCTCGTCCTTCCGCGGCACCGACAAACGGGGAGGCGCCAACGGCGCGCGCATCCGGCTCGCGCCGCAAAAAGACTGGGAGGTCAACGAGCCCGCGCAGCTCTCGAAGGTGTTGAAGACTCTGGAGGGCATCCAGCAGTCGTTCAACGCCGGGGGCAAGAAGGTCTCGCTCGCGGATCTCATCGTCCTCGCGGGCTGCGCGGCCGTGGAGAAGGCGGCCAAGGACGCTGGGGTCGACGTCACCGTGCCGTTCTCACCCGGGCGCACCGACGCGTCACAGGACCAGACCGACGCGGAGACCTTTGCGGTGCTCGAGCCGCGCGCCGACGGCTTCCGCAA
>JAEZYO010000085.1 GCA_023419055.1 Pseudomonadota bacterium
GTGCGGAAGAACGACCACAACTCCGCGGCGGAGCTCTACGGGCTCGCGCTCGGCACCTTCGCGACGGGCCCGAGCCCGGTTCAGGCGCTCAAGCGCCTGCACTTCAACCACCAGCGCTGGAACGACCTCGTCACCGTGCTCGAGAAGGAGGCGGAGCTCGCGAGCGACCCGGCCGCGCGCGCCATGGCGCTCTTCCGCGTCGGCCGCATCCAGCTCGACCGCCTGGGGCAGCTCGAGGCCGCGACGAGCGCGTTCGAGCGCGCCACGCGCGAGACCCCGAACGACCGCGTGATCCTCGAGGAGCTCGCGCGCGCCTACGAGCAGGCCAAGCGCTACTCCGATCTCGCGTCCACGCTCGAGCGCATCGCCCAGATGGTGCCGACCTCGCTCGAGAAGGTGGGCTACTACCACCGCATCGGGCAGATCCACGAGGAGCGCACGAACGAGGAGACGCTCGCCATCGAGTGGTACGAGCGCGCGCTCGCCGCCGAGAAATCCTACCTTCCGGCGATTCAGGCGCTCGCCAAGCTCTACGTGCGGGCTCAGCGCTGGGAGTCCTTGATCGCGGTCCACTCGGGTGAAGCCGAGGGCAGCCTCGACGTCGAGCGCCGCGCCGCCGCGCACGCCCGCATCGCGGACGTGTACGAGACCAAGCTCGGGCGCCCGGAGCTCGCGACGCAGCACCACTCGCGCGCGCTCGGTCTCGTCCCGGGCTACGAGCCCTCCTTCAAGTCGCTGTCTCGCCTGCTCACGCAAGCGGGGCGCTTCACCGAGCTCGTGGAGCTCTACGAGCGCGCGGTCGACGGCGCGCACGACGCCGAGACCAAGATCACCTACCTCTTCAAGATCGGCCGGCTGCACGAGGACTCGCTCGGCGATTTCTCGAGCGCGGTCACGGCGTACCGGCGCATCCTCGACGTCGACGCGCACCACCTGGGCGCGATCCACGCCGTCCAGCGCGCCGCGGAGCGCGCGGGGCGACACAAGGAGCTGATGAGTGCCCTCGAGCTCGAGGCGGGCCACGTCACCGACAAGAAGAGGCGCCTCGAGATCCTGCACCGCGCCGGCGAAGTGGCCGAGGTGCACCTCGCCGACGATCAGCTCGCGCTCGCGACTTACAAGAAGGTGAGCGAGCTCGACAAGAACTACACGCCCGTGCTCGCGAGCCTGGGCCGCCTCTATTACCGGCTCGGGCGCTGGGAGGACCTGCTCGAGACCTACCGCTCGGAGCTCCGGCTCGCCCCGAAGGGAAGCGCCGCGGCCGCCCTCCACTACAAGATGGGCGAGCTCTACGAAGAGCGCATCGGCAAGGACGAAGAGGCGATCGCGGCTTTCCGGCGCGCGGTAGAGGCCGATCCGTTCCACAGCCCGAGCCTCTCGGCGCTGACCCGCAAGCTCGCCGAGCGCGGCCGCTGGGAGGAGCTCGTGAAGCTCCTCGAGCTCGAGCTCTCCGGCAGCAAGGACGCCGAGGTGCGCGCCCGCACCGCGTTCCGCGTCGGCGAGATCTACGAGAACCGGCTGCGCCAGCCGGAGAAGGCGCTCGGCGCCTACGAGCAGGCGCTCGCGGCCGACTCGGACTTCCGCCCCGCGCGCGACGGCCGGATCCGGCTGCTCTCCGACGCTCGCGACCACAAGCGCCTGGTCGAGGAGCTCGAGAAGGAGGCCAACGCGGCGCGTGACCCGATCATGGCGGTCACGGCGCTGTTCCGCGCGGGCGAGGTGTTCCGCGACGAGATGAACGATCCGGTGCGCGCGATCGCCGCGTTCGAGAAGGTGATCGAGCGCGACCCGGCGCACCTCGAGGCCATGCTCGCGCTCGAGCCGCTCTACGCGGAGCGGGGCGCGTGGGAGGAGCTCTCGAAGACTTACTCGGCGGAGGCCCGAGTGCTCGCCGATCCGCGAGCCCGCGTCGCGGCGCTGCGCGAGCTCGCGCGCCTGATGGAGCGCCGCGGCTCCGGCAGCGCGGAGCAGATCCAGGAGACGTACTTCGCGATCATGCAGCTCGCCCCGGACGATCTCGGCGCCTTGCTCGCGCTCGAGCGCCTGGCGCTCCGCGAGCAGGACGCGCGCTTGATGGCGCACGTGGACGTGAAGCTCGGGTCCGTGTTCGAGGACGCGAGCCTGGTTTCGGCGCACCTCACGCGGCTCGCCGAGCTGCTCGAGGCGGGCGGCGATCCGGGCGCGCTCGACGTGTTCCGGGTGGCGCTCGCCCGCGACGCGACCAACCTCGCCGCCGCGCGCGGCTTGAGTCGCCTGGCCGAGCGGCGCGGCGATCCGGCGCTGTTCGAGGAAGCGGCGGGTCACGAGGCGAGCGTCACGCTCGACCGCGCTCAGGCCGCTCGGCTGCTCGTCAGGGCAGGGGAGATCCGCGCCGATCACGCCGAGAGCGACGCCGCGACGCGGCTCTTCGAGCGCGCGCTCGAGCTCTACCCCGATCACGAGCCTGCGGCCGCGCGCCTGCGCGATCTCAGGCTCTCGCGCGGCGAAGTGGAGCGCCTGATCAGCGCGCTCACGCAGGCGGCCGGCGCGGCGCAGAAGGAGCGCAGCTTGCAGCTCTGGATGACCGTCGCCGAGCTCTACGCGGATCGAAAACGCGATCTCCCGGCGGCGCTCGCCGCGCTCGGTCGCGCCAACAACCTCGCGCCGAACCACGTGGGGACCCTGCTCAGGTTGGGCGACTACTTCGCGCGCGATTCGCAGTGGCAACAGGCCGCCGAGCGCTGGCGCCAGGCGACCCTGCAGGGCGGGTCCGACGACGTGAAGATCGAGGCGCACCTCAGGCTCGCCGCCGTGCTCGACGAGCACCTCGACGATCCCACGCGCGCCCTCGCGAGCGTCGAAGCGGTGCTCGCGGTCGACCCGAACCACCGCGGCGCGCTCGACCGGCTGCTCTCGTTGCTCTTGCGCAAGGGCGATCACGACAAGGCCGCCGAGACCGCTGCGCGGTTGATCAAGGTCTCTCCGGGCATCGCCGAACGCGTGGACGCGCAGACCAAGCTCGGCCGGCTCGAGCGCAAGCGCGGGCGCACCGGCGCCGCCGCGCAGGCGTACGAAGAGGCCGTCGCGCTCGCGGGGCTCGAGGGCGACGCGGCTCGAGAGCTGCTCGAGCTCGTGCGCGAGAAGCCGCGCAGGTCGGACTCTCCGACGTACGCCAGCTACGCGGGCGCGCTCTCGCGCTTCGTGGAGCAGGCGCGCGGCAACGACCCGAAGCTCGTCCCGGTCTTCACGGAGCTCTCGCGCGTCTACGGCGACGAGCTCAAGCAGCCGGACCAGGCGGTCGTCGCGCTCGAACGCGGGCTCGCGATCTACCCGGATCCGACGCTGTTCGAGGAGCTCGGCTTGCGGCTCTCGGCCGCGGGCCAGCACCAGCGCGCCATCCCGGCGCTGTACCGCGCGCTCGAGACCGACGTACGGCGCGAACGAGCGTTCCGGAAGCTCGCCGAAGCGTACGAAGCGCTCGGGCGTCCGGTCGAGGCGCAGCTCGCCCTGGTTCCGCTCGGCGCGCTCGGCCTCGCCAACGACTTCGAGCGCGCGTCGCTCTCCGCGCGCCGGCCGCGTCCCGCGCTCGGCGGGCCGCGCTCCTTCGACACGGCGATGCTCGACAGCCTGAGCATCGTGCCGGTGCCGGACGCCGCGACCAACTTGCTCGCCGTGCTGGCGGACGGCCTCGGCAAGGTCTACCAGCCCGATCTCGAGCGCTACGGGCTCTCGGCGCGCGACCGCATCAGCGCCAAATCGGGCCACCCGCTGCGGCAGCTCTGCGATCGCGTCGCCCAGATCTTCGGCGTGAGCGACTATGACCTCTATACCCACCAGTACCCGTCACCGGGCGTCGAGGTGGAGCTCGGAGATCCCGTGGCGGTGCTGGTGCCGCCGATGTTCGGCACGCTGAGCGAGCCTCAGCAGGTGTTCCTCCTCTCGAGGGTGTTCGCGAACATCGCGCGCCGGCTCTCGGTGGTGGATCGCCTCGACGCGCAGGAGATCGAGCTCTTGCTCGCTGCGGGCGCGCGCATCGTCGTCCCCAACTTCGGTCACGCCAAGGACGAGGACTACCTGAACCAGCTGGCTCGCAAGGTGTCGCGCTCCTTGCCCTGGATCGGTCGCGGAGCGATCGAGGACGCGGCTCGCGAGTACGCGGCCCAGGACAAATTCGACGCGGTCGAGTGGCTCGAGCGGCAGCGCATCGCAGCGACGCGCGCGGCGCTCGTCGTGGGCGACGACCTGATCGGCTCGGTCGCGCTGATCCAGCAGCATCCGACCGCGCTCGGGGTCGAGCCGGGCCGGCTCATGCCGGAGCTCGTGCGCTTCTGGGCGAGCGAGCCCGCGCTCACCCTGCGGAAGCGCCTCAGCATGCTCTGATCAGCGCCGCTGCTTGAAGCACCAGGTCCCGGCGCCGCGACCGGAGGTGGCTGCCACCATCTCCCAGCCGCGCTGGGCCGCGGCGTTCGACTTCACCATCAGATCGGTCACGTCCGAGGCCTCGAAGCAGAAGTACGGGGCGCGCGGGGGATCGTCCTCGGCGCGCGCGTCCCGCACCACTCCGAGGAGGGAAGCGCCGAGAGCACCTGAGGCGAGGGAGAGCGCGACGACGGCGAGCTTCTTCATGCGAGAAGCCGTATCCGACGCGCTCCGGGGAGACAATGGAGGCCCGCGCGACGTGCGGAACGTCGGCTACGAGCTGCCCCGAAGACAAAAAAGCCGACGGTCGCGTTTACGACCGTCGGCGCCAGCTTTTCGTCACCGCGGCGCCGGGACGGCGACGCCGCGTGGGGTGGGCCCCGCGGAATTCACTTCCGCGGGGCGGGGCGGGGCGGCGCGTGCCGCCTCGATGACTGAGGTGCCGACAGAGGGACTTGAACCCCCACGACCTTGCGGTCGCGTGGACCTGAACCACGTGCGTCTGCCAATTCCGCCATGTCGGCTGGCGAAGGAGCCGGGTATCTAGCGCAGGGGCACGGGGCCACGCAAGGAATTCCCTCGCGTGGCCCTCAGAGCGGACGCCCGATCAGCGCTTGAGCTCGGCCGGAGGAGGGGGCGGGGGGGGCAGCGGAGCGTTCGAGCGCGGGAGCGGCGGGGGCGTCAGCGAGCGCCGCGGCCCGCTCACGTTCGGGGGCGGAGGAGGCGTGGGCGGCCGCGCGGACGGGTGCGCCTGCTCGTAGCGGTGGCGCTCTTCGAAGAGCACGACCTTGATGAGCGAGTCGACGTCCGCTTCCTTGATGACCGGGTCGTTCACGTCGATGCTCGGATCGAGCAGCGCGATGAGCGCGAGCAGGGCGGTCGTGAGCTGCTGGTCGTTCGGGAACGACTCGCGGATGCACATCTCGCGCGCCTCGTCGGTCGAGGCGCCGAGCAGGTCGGCGTACATGCTGTCGATCGAGAGGAGGAGCGGCGTCGACAGATCGGCGTGCTTGGGCGGCAGGCGGTTGATCGTGCGCAGACGGTCGATGACGCGACGGCGCGCTTCCTCTTCCGGGCCGGAGCGAGCCGACGGCACGAGGTTGTCGACCTCGTCGTCGACCACCACCGCGGCGTCGTTCTCGTCGAGGAGCTCGCTGGTCTCGGCGGGCGCCGCCGAGA
>JAEZYO010000207.1 GCA_023419055.1 Pseudomonadota bacterium
CCCCCGCCCCCCGGGGCGGGTGTGGGGGGGGCCCCGGGTCGCGCCGGCCGCTTCGATGACAACGGCGACGCGAACGGCGCCCTCCTCCCGCCCCCGCCACGTCCATCCGCCCCCGGCCGCGAGTGACATCGTCCGCCCCACGGTGTCTGACGACAATGAAGGAGCCTTGGGATACGTTCCGGGGCCGGAGTCCCCGGAAGTGGAGCGCATACCGACCCGCTACCCAGCGACCGACGACGAACCCGACAACGGGCCTCCAATTCCGGACCCAGAACCGGAACCCCCGCCGAAACCAGAGTAAGCGCTCGGCGGCGAGGTAAGCTCGCCCGCATGCCCCGGTATGCAGCGCTCCTTCGAGGCGTGAGTCCCATGAACGCGAAGATGCCCGCGCTCAAGAAGGCCTTCGAGGCCGCAGGGTTCGACGACGTGAAGACGGTCATCGGCAGCGGAAACGTCGTCTTCACCTCGAACAGCAAGTCACTCGGCGGGCTCGAACGCAAGGCCGAGCAGACGATGCAAGCCGAGCTCGGTAAGTCGTTCTCGACCATCGTGCGGCCCATCGACGAGCTCGAGGCGTTGCTCGAGAAGGACCCGTACGCGAAGTTCGAGCTCGAGCCCAAGGCCAAGCGGGTGGTGACGTTCCTGAAGAACGAACCGAAGGCCAAGCTGAAGCTGCCCATCAGCCTGGAGCGCGCGCAGATCTTGCTCGTGAAAGAGCGGGCGGTGTTCAGCGCCTACGTGCCGAGCCCGAAAGGGCCGGTGTTCATGACCTTGATCGAAAAGACGTTCGGCAAAGAAGTGACGACCCGCACCTGGGACACGGTGGCCAGGATCGTGAAGGCCGCGCGAAAGTAGCGCGAGCGCTAGCCCTGGCTCGCGGTCACGAGCCCTGTCTCTTCCGCCACCACGTCTTCCGTGAACGCTTCGGCGGTGACGGCGAGCTCGGTCGGGCTCGCGCTCAAGCTCGAGGAGACCGCGTCCGGGTTCGCGTAAGAAGCGCCCGCCAAGCTCTCCCGATACGGGAAAGCGATGCCCGCGGTGCGGTTCAGCTTGATCAACCAGAACTGGTCCTGGCCCGCGAAGGAATCGCTGGTCAGGGCCACGATCGAGCCTCCGTCCGCCGTCATCTGGAGCGGCATGCCGCGCCCGATCCCGGCGAGCGTACCGCCGTAGATCGCGTCGTTACCGGCGCCACCGAGCAGACTGAAAGCACCGTTCTGGATCACGAGCACGTCCTCGTTCGAGAGCAGATCGTCTGCCGTGTCGGCGCGTCGTGCCAACGCCACGCTGCCGTTCGGGCGCACTCCCACGGCGTACGCGCCGCCGTACGCCGCTTCTTCGGGAGCGCGGTAGAGCGTGGTGCCCGCGGAGGAGAGCTCGCCGTCTTCGTCGAGCACGGCTACCCATGAGGCATAGAAGCCGACCGCGGTCGCCTCGGGGATGGGGAAGTTGCCGTAGCTCTCGCCCACCACGACGTAGCCGCCCTCCGGCTTCTCGACCACGTCGTAGCCGCGATCACCGCTCGAGCTCAGGATGGCGTCGTCCTCGCCACCCGTCGTATCGAATTGGTTGTCGAGCGCGCGTTGCCAGACCAGCTCTCCTTCGGCGTCGAGCTTGGCGAGATAGACGTCGTCTCCGTCCCTCTCGATTTGACCGACCAGGAGCGCTCCACCGTCAGCGGTGCTGCGCACCCGGCCGACGTCGTCTCCGGCGTAGCCGCGAGCCCACACGACCTCGCCCGCCGCGTCGAGCTTCATCGCGAAGGCGCGACCAGGCGAGCCCGCGATCCCCGCCACGATGGCGCTCCCTTCGCCCGCCGGGGCGATCGAGACGAGCTCGAGCTCATCGTCAGACGAATAAGTCTTGGCCCAGATCAGGTTGCCCCCGCTGTCGAGCTTCAGCACGCCCGCGGATCCGACGACCAGGAAGCCTCCCTCCACCTCGGCCAGGCCGCGCGCCAGGCCCTGCCGAGCAAGCCCGCCGAACGCGCGCTGCCACATCACGTTCCCCAGCGGATCGAGCCGAACCGCCCAGGTCGACGCCGCGAACGCGGTCACACCCTCGAAGAGCTCACTGTCGCCCACCACGAGGTAGCTGCCGTCGGAGAGCTCGAGGATCGCCTTGGCTTGCTCTCCCGAGCTACCGTCACGCCCCAAAGTCCGGGCCCAAGTGATCGCCGGTCGAGGCGCGTCCGGATCGTCGCTGCAGCTGTCGAACGTAGCGAGCGGATAGCGATGATCGAAGAGCGTGGTCGAGTAGTCGGCGAGAAAATCCACGCCGACCTTCGCGCTGAGCCCCGCATCCAAAAGGCCCGAGGCGCAGAGCGGCGGGCCGCCCGCGTTGGCCGCGGCTTCGACGAACGCCTCCACGCCGGCGAAGGGTCCGACCGCGCCGTAGAGCAGCACCTCGAGTCGCGGTCCCGCCCAGGCCTTGATGCTGGCGCTGGCCTCGTAGGTCGGCTGCTCGACGAAGAAGTCGCTGTCGTCTTCCGAGAAGCCGCCGAACTCGCCGTCCTTGTAGCCGAGCCCGGCCGTGAACCACGCATCTTGCCCGACGCTTGCCTCGACCTCGCCCTGG
>JAEZYO010000235.1 GCA_023419055.1 Pseudomonadota bacterium
CCGAGGACGCGCCGGTAGGGGGCAGCAAGACAGCTCCCAGCGGCAAAGGCTGGGAACCTCCTCCCCTGCCCAGCGCCGGAAAGAAGCCGTTCTTTGCCTCGCGCGCACCCGCCTCAGCTGCTCCTCCCACCCCTAGCGTCAAGTTCGGGCAGATGCTCCGCTCCGTGCGCGCCACCGGCGGCGAGCCACTCTCCCCCTCCGTGCGCGCCTTCATGGAGCCGCGCTTCGGAAAAGACTTCGGCAACGTCCGCGTCCACCACGACTCACGCGCCGACCAGCTCGCTCGAGACGTCGAAGCAAAAGCCTTCACCATCGGTCACGACGTCTTCTTCCGAAGAGGCGCCTTCGAGCCGGACTCTGATAAAGGAAGGCACCTCCTCGCTCACGAGCTCACTCACGTCGTCCAGCAGGGAGAAGCTCGTAGCGGCCTCCAGCTCCAGCGTGAAGAAGAAGCCTCAACTCCGAGCGGTCCGGAAACAGGCTCGAAGCGCAAAGCTGAATTCGACGAGCCCGACTACAACTTCCTCGCCAAGGAGATCTTCGAAGCGATCGACGGCTTGGGAACCGACGAAGAACGCGTCTACCGAGCACTCGAGCAACTGAGACGAGACAAAGACCGGATCAAGAAGCTGCGAGCCGCCTACGGCAAGTACGGCAACCTGGACGCCGATATCGAAGACGACTTCAGCGGCAGTGAGCTCGCATACGCGCAACAGCTGATGGCACCCGGTGCGGCACCGTCCTCGGACCGCGCTGCACCGGCCAGTTTCGAGGAAATGACCCGACGCGTGAAGGAGGCGTTCGGCGGGGCTGGCACCGATGAGGAAGCCGTCTTCGCCGAGTTGGTTCGGCTCGATCACGACCCAGAGCTGATCGCTCAGTTCGAAGCAGAGTACCGCAACTTGACCAACGGCGAGGACTTGCGCGTAGCGCTTGAAGACGAGATGAGCGGCGAGGAGCTCCAGCACGCGCTCTACTTGCTATCGGTGCCCTTCGAGCATTGGCTCAGACGGGCAAACGAGAAGCTTCGAGGCGTAAAGTTCGGCGTGACCTGGGGTTCGTTCTGCGCAATGGACACGGATAGCTCCGAGTGGCCCGACGCTTTCGATGTCCGCTACTGGGAGCAGAAGGACGACATACAGGACGGCAACATCGTCGGCTGCAAGCTGGTTCTCAAGCCGGATGTCAAGCCGTCGAAAGCGGTCAACGCTCTGGTTGAGGAACAAGATAGATGGGCGTTCGATTGCGGCGGATTCGTGAAGCTAGCTCATTGGTACGCGATGCTTCACGTGGTCGGGCCCGACCGCTTCGATGCCTCCGTTGGCAGGCCGTTCGAACTAAGGAACAAGGGCGCCTCGGGAGTGCAAACCAAGGTGCTATTTAAGGCTCATCGCCCGGGCGAACTGATGAAACCATTCTCCCTTCGCAACGATAAGGCGGAGGCGCAGACGGGAAGCAAGGATGAGAGTGTCGATGTCGTGCTAGCGAAAGCTCCCGTCGGAAGCCGCGTCGCCTGGTTCAACCTGATCTTTCAGGAAAGAATGGCAAATGTCGTGGAAAACACTCACGTGCAAGCCGCCTTGGACTTCCAAACTGAAAATACGATTAAGCTTGGACATGATCAGTACGGCGCTTTTCCCCTCAGAGATGGAAGCAGACTCATCCTCAATCGAGATGAGATCGAGCACAAGATGGCCGAGCATGCCGCTCAAGTATTCGAGGCAACGCCGGAGGAGATACGAAAGAAATACATCTTCGTGAGCGAGGTCGAGTTTGTGGAGCCTGTTACCGGAACAGGGCCACTACCATAGAAAGCGACTACGGTACTGGTGTAGCAGAAGATGACTTAAGCAGACCTGGCTCACGCCTGAGGATCAGATACGTCACGAGAGAGCAGGTCACCACATCTGCTCCGCGACAGCCGCCTTGCCACAGACCAACAGCTCGGCCCTCAGTGTACAGTAAAATCGTGCCGTCTCGATCGATCCAGAACCACGGCGTGTCTTCACCAGACCGGCGCACCCCTGTAGTTCCAAGGCGTGCGACTACAGCGCCGTCAGGCCCATGTAGCTCGCCATCTCGCTGAACAGTTGCAACAACCGCACCGCTGGCATCGGTAATGCGACCGTCCTGACTGATGCGAAACAGAACTGATCCGTCCACGAGGACCGTCCCGTTCAGTTCGATGCTGTATCGGCGCTCACTGGTTTTCCAGAAACCTTTTGCCGCTGGAAGGAGAGGCTCCGCATTACGTACCGAGCAACCCACGTGCAGAAGCAACAACGTTGCACTACAGACTCGGACAACGAGCGCTCTGAGTCCCTTGGATGCGTCAGTCATCTTCTTGGTTCATAGCTCAAACGATGCCGGTCGTATGGTCAAGCGCTCCGTACAATCGCAGAACTCGCGATGGGGCCTGAGAATGGGAGCGCCTGTCCCGGCGCCATTCGCAACGGTTGGCTCGCTTGTACCGCTCTAAAGAGCCCGTTCACTGTCCGCTGAACTTCTTGCCGCGAGCGCCTTAGCCCATTCCCAGCGCTTCGCGCAGCCGATCAAGCGCCGCTTGCGGATCGCGCATGACCAGCTCAGCCTCCAGGCGCACGACGCGATAGCCGAGCGCACGAAGCTTGCGATCTCGCTGCGCGTCAGCGCAGCGACGCTCGCCGTGATAGCCCCCATCCACCTCAACGACGAGACGCACCGAAGGTGCGAGGAAGTCAACGACGAAGCGGTGGATGGGCACCTGCCGCTTGAACGCAACGCCGAGGTCCCCGCGAGTGAGTGCCCGCCAGAGAAGTTCCTCGGAAGGCGTGGGTGCATGCAGCATGCTGCGAGCGCGAGCGACGAGCACGGACGAGCGAGCTGAGGACTGACGGTGAGCGAGACGACTCATGTGAAACCTCCGGCGCGTGACGTCGAGCCAGGCGCAGCAAACTCGGCGCAGGACGCATGCCAGCGCCCCGCCGCAATCCGTGCTCGAGTCCTGCGCTGGCGGGCGACGTGCGCCTCCCGCGAAGCCTGGCTCGACGTCGCGTGCCGAACGTGAACACGTCGAGCGAGCACGCCGACCACTTCGCCGACGCGAACTCGAGCAAGCAACTCCACACTGCGAAGTCGGCAAGACGACCACCCCCAGCTCGCCGCGGAGGCCACCGCGCGGAGCACCGCGCGCAGGCCGCTAGGCGGCCGAGCACGGAGCGAGCACGGGCCGAGCAAGAGCTCGGGGGGTGGTGGCGCGG
>JAEZYO010000249.1 GCA_023419055.1 Pseudomonadota bacterium
GGCTAGCCCAGCGTCAACGTCGGTCAGTTGCGGGGTGAGTCCGAAAACCTCTTCGTAAAAGGCGCAGCAAGCGGACCAATCCGCTGGCCACGCAAACAGACGAACGTGGGTCAGGCCTTTGATCTTCATGCGGGCGCCTCGTCATCCTTTTAGCACCGGTCATGGTGACCCAAGGGAAGGCGCTTCCGTGGATCCCCGCCGATACCTAGGGATTTTCCGTAGGTATCGCCCCTGGTCGATTCTTGGCGGCACGGATCGCGGCTTCGATGGAGGCGAAGCAATCGTCTGCGGCGGGCTCTGGTCCGAAGCCTACGAAGTACGAACCGGGGCGTCCCTCCTGACCCGGAAAGCCTTCGATGCTGATGCCGTCTTCACTCGCCATCCCGAGGCGCGCTGCGATCGCGCTACCGCGCTGGACCGAAGCCTGAGCGAGCGAGACGCTCATGACCGTGGTTCCGCGCTTCGGCCCATGCGTGCCGACGATCAGGTGGGTCGGGTGAAGGGCGATAAGCGATTCGTGCCACGGGTCGGGGTCCACCGAGTTGGCGCGGCGACCGAGGAGTTTCCGGAAGAAGCCGGTAGCTGGTGGATTTTCGCTATGCGTGAGCCAGGCGCGCAAGGAGGCGAGCTCGAGCTGATGCTGGTTCGCGTAGGCTTCGAGGCTCGCGCGAAAGGAGTCGGGGATCGCCCCGGGTTCGAGCGCGCGGGTGCTGCGTGTGTAGAGCGACGCGGTCATCTGGTCCCGGGTAACGCGGGAGGCGACGCTGATCAACGTCAGAGCTCGGTCCCGCGGAAGGGGCTACTGCTTCGCGGAAGGGCTACTGCTTCGCGGAAGGGCTACTCTTCGCGGACGAAGGCGACGTCGTCGATCCAGAAGTCGAAGGGTTGGCCCGGCGCGACGAAGAATTGGAGGTCGCCGACCCGGCTTCGATCGAGAACCGCGCCGTCGGCGCGGAGGAACGAGGAGAGCGGTAGCCGGAGGTCTTGCCAATCGCTCGCGAGCTCGATGCGATGCCGGAAGTGGGTGTCGTCGACGTCGAGGAGCGAGATGTCGAGAGCGCCCTCGAAGCCCGGCTCCGCGCGGATCGCGAGCCTCAGCTCGCCGTAGGCGGTCAAGTCGAGCGCGGGTGTCGAGCCCTCGAGATCGACGCCGAGCGCCGCGCCCCACTCGGTGAAGTCGACGCCGCGCGTCCGCATCGCGTGGCTGCCCGAGGGGCGTCCCTTGGCTGCCTCCAACCCGAAGCTCTGGGTGCCGGTGCCGTCGTTGCTGACGTACCAATGTCCGTCGCCGCACAAGGCCTGGGTGTTGCCGTCCTCGAAGTCGTCGACCGCGAGCGGGTTCGGTGGCTCGGTCGGAGCTTCGGTTCCGCCCGAGCTTCCGGCCTGGCTCCCGCCGCTGCTCGGCTCGCCGCCGAGGTTCGTTGCGCCTCCCGCGTTCGAAGCACTGGTCCCCGC
This sequence comes from Pseudomonadota bacterium, assembly GCA_023419055.1. The sequence continues at coordinate 1,456 of JAEZYO010000249.1, forward strand.
CGCGCCGCCCCTCGAGGAGCTACCACCGCCGTCGCTCGAAGCGGGCTCGAAGACGTCGAGCGCGCCGTCGCCGCACGCACTGCCGAGGCTGCCGGCGGCGAGCGACGCGAGGACGAGGGCGGCGTGGCGTAGACGGTGTGGTCGCATCAAAGGGCCCACCCCACATGCGCCGAGACCTCGGTCCACGGACGACCGAGCGACGCGACCTCATCGCCGTGAGCGCGTAGCTCGAGCTCCGGAAGCATCAGGCCAGGCGCGAGCGCCAGATCGAAGCGAAACCTTCCGGAGCGGATGAAAGCGGCGACGCGGGCGGAGACGAGCGCGACGGCGGTGTCGTCGCCCTTGCCGACGTACGCGCCTTCACCCGTCGCAGTTGCTCGAGTCCAGACGACGCCCCCTCCGAGCGCGAGCGTGACCCCGGCTCCACGAGTGGTCCATGGGTCGAAGAGCAGGTGCGAGCGAAGGGTCTGTACCCCGAGCCTCACCTCACCAGCGTCGGTGCTGATGCCGGCGGATCCGGGTGACGTGGCGAACGTCAGGTCGAGCGCGAGTGGGCCCAGGTGCGGCGAAACGGCCCCCACTCCGACGAGCGGGAGCGGAGCTCCGAGATCGCCGCTCACCGCGATGCCGGCCGTGAGGAAGAGCGCGCCGGCGTCGAGCCCGAGTGATTCGTTGGTCTCGCCTCCGCGCGAGCCCGAATCCACCGCTGAATTCGGTTCAGATGGGCGCGATACGGGGCCCGTGGGTGGCACTTCGGTCGGTTCTTTCGAGGCAGACGGAGCTGCGGCTATCGCGTGGTCGCGGAAAAGCTCCGAGACTTTCAACGCCACGGTGCTTTCCGACAAGGTGCCTTCGCTCGCGTCCGCCTCGAACGTGACCACTCCACTTCCGCTCGTATAGACGAGCGCGGTTCCGACGCTCTCGCGTCGAAAGATCGCGACCGATCCTACCGCCGAGCGCTCACTTGCGGCCCCCGCCAGCTCGCGGCGCAAGCCCTCGAGGTCCGTGGCGACGCTCGAGCGAACCACGAGCTCATAGCCGCGAGCCACGAGCTCGGAAACGACGGCACGAGTGCCCGGCGGCCAGGGAACGACGGGGAGCGTGCGCGGCTGGAGGACGACCACGAAGCGGTCTGGCGCGTCAGGTTCGGCGCCAGCGACGCTCGCGAGCGACCAGCAGAGAAGGGTCGAGAGAAAAACGAGGACGGCGCGCGCTCGGGCGAGCCGCTCCGTCATTCCCCGGGATGGCGCGCGGAGCGAGGTCATTCGCGTGAGCGCTGGTCCAGGAGCGAGCGAGCTTCCGCGGCGTGAGGACCGTCCGGGTGATGCTTCAGGTATTCCGCGGCGATGACTCGAGCGCCCGCTCGATTTCCCCTGCGGCTCAGGATGCCGATCGAGCCGGCGCGCGCCGAGGGCGCAAGTGAACGAGAACGCCGTTCTCGAGCGAGGCGCGCAAGCTCCGGCAGGCGCGCGGTGAGGGCGCTGAACCGCTTGTTGGCGCGCCGCAGCCGGCGCTTCGCCGTGGCGAGAGAGAAGCCCGAGCGCGAGGTCGAGCGGTTGACCTCTGCGGCGTAGCGCTCGTAAACCAGCGGAGTGCCTCGGGCGGGATCGTCGCGCAAGAGCTCGAGAAGAGCTTCGTTCGAGAGCTCGGCCGGTCCGGTCGGGGGCGCATCGCCAGGCCAGCTCGGGTGCCATGGCGGCTGCTTGCGGGCGGGGTCGCTCAAAGGATCACCAGCCGAGCTACGATGCACGGAAGCGCCTGCGTCGGCTCAGAATTCGCCAGTGCCGAAAATTCTAGCCGCGGACTAGCCGGGGCCTGGAAGCAGCCTTCCGCGGGAACCTAGCGGATCGAGCGCCTGCAACCGCTTCCACAAATACGTGGAGTACGCGAGCTTCTGGCGCTCGGCGGTCCCGAACCGGAGCGGCCCGAGCCACTCGTCCGGAAGCCCGAGAGCAAGCTCGTTCAGGAGCTCGCGGGTGATCCGCCGCCGGAGCTCTTCGTACCATTCGGGGAGCGCCGCTGCTCGACTCGCGAACACGTGATCACGCGGGACCTCGAGATCTTCGCCCGGCGATCGCTCGTCGAGCTGCCAGGTGTGGTGGAACGAGAGCGCCGCGCCGTGATCGATCGGGAAGAGCGCCGACCCGAAGGCGAGGATGTTCGGGTTCGCGCTTCGTCGATCCGGGTTCTGAACCAGCCGATCGAGCCAGAGGAGCGGTACGGCGAAGTCGTCCGTCGCTCGCTCGAGCTCCTTCGCCGTCGCGGCGCGCGCCCCCACGAGCTCCCGCACGCCTTGGCAGAGGCCGGCGCCGCGCTGCACGGCTTCTCGAAGCTCGCTCTCTTCGATGGGATCCGCCGAGCGCGAGTCGAGCTCGAGCGCCACGAGCTCGAGCGTCGGCAGCCCGAGCGCGCGCGCGAGCCCCGTGCACCACCACTCCGCTGCGAGCGGGAACGGCCCCTCCGGTCCGTTCACCAGCTTGAGAACGAAGCGTCCCGCCTGCGTCTCGACGAGGAGCGGCCGAGAGCTCCCGCCGGGCATGGTCCCGACGATCGACCTAACGGGGAGGCGAAGGAGAG
>JAEZYO010000271.1 GCA_023419055.1 Pseudomonadota bacterium
TCGAGGACCACCGCGCGAACGTGGAGTTCGTCGGCATCGTCGTCGACGACGACCCGGCAGAGGCCGCTCGCGTCAAGCGCGATTGGGGGATCCCGTATGACGTCGCGATCGACGACGGCAGCGTCTCACGCAACTACAACGTGCAGCTCTTGCCCACGATCATCCTCATCGACAAGACCGGCACCGTCCGCAGAGTGACGACCGGGATGCCGACGCGCTCCCAGCTCGAAGGCTGGATCACCGAGCTCTGAGGCTCTCAGGGCCTGGCTTCGGGTGGATCCGCCTTCGGGGCCACCTGCTCCGTCGCGGGCGGCGGAGACTGCGGCGGCCTTTGCGCCGAGATCACGACGGGGAGGTTCGTCGACGAGACGGGCCGCGGCTTGAATTGGCCGGTGTCCGGGGCCCAGGAGCTGACCTTCCAGACCGGCCCTTCGTGCTTCACCTCGACGAGCAGCGTCTGCTTCGAGCCCGGTCGCTGCGCGTTCACGCGAACCGTCGCGGTCGCCATGTCGCGCTCGAGCAGCGCTCCGGTGGTCAGGACCTGATCGGCTTGCTTGCGCCGCGTCGCGCACGCACCAGCGTTCGCCTCGCACGCCGCGCGCTCCTTCTCGACCTCGGCCGTTGCGGCGCCGGTCGTCAGCTCGGCGGCACCTTTGAAGTCCGCCGCGCCGAGGCGCTGCATCAGCTCGACGGCGCTGCTCTTCGGGTCGCGCATGAACTCGTCGCTCTTCACGACGCGCGGCCGGCGCGACTCGCGAGGCGGGTGGTAGTTGCAGGCGCCACGCGCAAAGCCCCAGAGCACGATCGTGGTGAGCATGATGGCCCCGAGCAGGCCCAGCGTGAGCCGGCTCGGCGAGCCGATTTCGTCCTCGTTTCGGAAGACCGGCGGCTTCGGCCGCTTCTTCTTCTTCTTCGGCCGGTTCTCCCGCGAGCCGGCGAGGGGCTCGCGCCTGGTAGGCGCTTCGGCCGCGCTCGTGCTCACGGGTTGGTCGGTGCCGGCCGCGCCGGACTCGGTCTCCTTCGACATGGGCGGCGGAAGCTTTCCCAGAGGTCTACCGGGCGGCAAGGTCTTTTTTGGCGCAACCCGAGGCACCCGTGGGCCGACCTTGGGTCAAAGATGAACACTCGTCTCGCTCTAGGCCTCACGTTGCTCGGAGCCCTGGCCGGGTGCAAGAGCGCCGTCCCCCTACCCGAGCGCGCCCTTACCCTGAATTCGGCCGGCGTGGACGCGCTCGCTCGGGGTGATCTGGAGACCGCCGACGCGCGCCTCAGCCTGGCTCTCGAGTACAGCCCCGAGTTCGTGGATGCCCTGGTCAACCTCGGACTGGTCGAGCTCGAACGGGGCAACTTCGAGCGCGCCCGGCAGCTCCTTCAACGCGCCCGGCGGTTGAACCCCGACGTCGCCCAACCCCACCATGCCCTCGGCGTGCTCGCCGAGCGCGAGCGGCGACCGGACCGCGCCTCCACCCACTACTACGAGGCGCTGCGCGTCGATCCCGGGTTCGGGGCCGCTCGTTCGAACCTCGGCCGATTGCTGTTCGCGGCAGGGAAGGTCGAAGAGTCGCTCGTGCAATTCCGAAGGTTGAAGGAGGTCGCTCCCGACGATCCGTCGGGCTACGTGAGCCTCGCGGAGGCATTGATCAGGCTCGAGCGAGGCGACGAAGCCGACGCTGTCGTGCTCGAAGCCGCGAACCGGTTCCACGACGTGCCCGCGCTCGATCTCCTGCTCGCTCGCCGCGCCCTCCGAGCCGGCGCCCTCGACGAAGCCGCGGGGCTCCTGCTCCCTCTCGCCCGGCGGCGCGACGAGATCGGGGTCGCCGCGCTCGGCTGGCTCGCCACCGCCGAGCTCTTGCGAGGTCGACCGCGCCACGCGGTCGGAGCGGCCCGACTCGCGCTCGGCTTGAAGCCGGAAGACAGCGTCGCCACCTACGCGCTCGCCGTGGCGCTGGTGCGGCTCGGGGCCGCCGAGGCCGAACCATGGGTCAGGCGTGCGCTGCGGGTTTCTCCGAAGGATCCCGAACTGTCGCGCTGGCTCGAGGCAAACCGCTAAACTCGGCTAGACTTCGGCGCGTGACCACTGCGCCGGCCGATTCACGGCTGCCTGCCGCGAGGCGGCTCTCGATCCTTGGCCGCGTGCGCCCGCTCGCCGACTTCTACGAGCGACGCCTGCGCGAGCGCTTCGGTATGAAGACGGCGCGGGTCTACGCCTTCGGCCTCGCCGTCAGCTACGGCGTGCTCGCGCTCTTCGCCTCCGGGGCCGGGGCTCGCGCGGCGCGCGACCTCGTGGTGCGCGAGCTCCTCGCTGCATCGTGGGTCGTCGCGGGGCTCGCCGCGCTCTCGCTCGCGACCAACCTATCGCGGCTCGACGCCGAGCAAGGGGTCGAGGGCCTGCTCGCACAGCGCGGCACGTCGCGAGAGGAGCTCGGCGTCGCGCGTTGGTTCGTGGGTGCCCGGCGCATCGCCTTCCTGGTGGCGGCCTCGGCGCTCGCGGTGTGCGCGGCCGCGGCGCTTCGAATGAAGAGCCTGAGCGACGCGGCGGCGCTCTCGGCGCTCGCGGTCGCGGCGATGATTTACGCGCTCGTGCTCGGCGCCTCCGTGAGCGCGCTGGCCCGGGCTTCGGCCACGCTCGCGCCCTCGAACGGCCGCACCCTCCTGGTCGCGCTGGTCTTCGTGCCGCACGCGGCGCGCGCTCTCTGGCCCGACCTCCCGTCGATTCCGGCGGTCTTCTCGTCGCTCTTGAAGCTCGTGGCGCGAGCGGGGGGCCTCGCGTGAGCCGGCTGGTCTTCGAGTCCGTCGCGAGCGGCCCCTTGCTCTCCGTGAACGCGGCGTTCGAGCCCGGTCTGCACGTGGTGCTCGGCAAGGACGGCGCGGCGCTCGACGCTCTGGTCGCGGTCGCCTCCGGCGAGATCGCTCCGAAGCGCGGGCGCGTGCTCGCGAACGGCGCAGATCCTCACCGCGCCCCGAGCGCACGCCGGCGCATCGCTTCGCTTCGCGCGCTCGAAGCCCTCCCCCCGAGCGCCCGCGTCGCCGATTCACTCGCCATCGTGCTCGCCGCGCGCGAAATGTCGGCGTGGCGCGAGGACGTGCTCGCGCGCCTCGGTCACTTGGAGCTCGACGCTCGCTCTCCGGAGAGCTTGCGCCCGGCCGAGGCCCGCTCGCTCGCGCTGTCGTTGGCGCTCTGCGACGCGCGAGCCGAGGTGCTCGCGCTACACGAACCCTTCGCGACGAGCCTGCCCCGAGGCGCGCTGATCGAAGAGCTTCGCGCTCGCGCCGAAAGCTCCCTCGTGCTCGTCACGACGGCGAGCCTCGCCGACGCG
>JAEZYO010000276.1 GCA_023419055.1 Pseudomonadota bacterium
CCCCGATCCACGCGCGCGACAACGTGCCGGTGATCTCCTGGCTCGTGCTCCGCGGCCGCTCGCGCTGCTGCAAGACCAAGATCTCGCCGCGCTACCCGCTGGTCGAGCTCATGGGCGGGCTCGCGGGCTGGGCGGTGCTGCAGCAGATCGTGCTCCAGCTCGATCCCGACGTCGGCTTCGCGCGCGCCGGGTTCGTGTTCTGGGTCTACCTGACGCTCGTGCTCGGCCTGATCGCGCTCGCGCTCATCGACATCGATCACATGATCTTGCCCGACTCGCTCACGCTCGGGGGCGCGGCGCTGGGCCTCTTGACGGCGCCGTTTCGTCCCGGCGTCGATTTGATTGACGCATTGATTGGCGGAGCCGCCGGGTTCTTGATCGTCTGGCTGCCGTTCGATCTCATGTACCGAAAGCTGCGCGGCGTACCGGGCATGGGGCTCGGCGACGCGAAGCTGCTCTGCTTGGCGGGCACCTGGCTCGGCTGGACGGCCCCGGTTTTCGCGCTCTTCGCCGGAGCCGTGCAGGCGACTATCGTCACACTGGTGCTTCTCGTCGCGCGCGGGCGCATCGAGGAGCCGGAGAGCGTCGTCGCGGAGCGGGAGGAGCTCGCGCGCCTGCTCGAGAAAGCAACCCCGGAACAGCGAGCCGAGCTCGAGCGGGAAATTGCGCTCGACCCCGTAGCTCAGGCCCCAGAGCCAGGCATCGGCCGCGCGCGGCTCGCGTTTGGCCCCTTCCTCTGCCTCGCTATCCTCGAGTACCTCTTCTTCGGTGAAGTCATCTTGCGCGAGTTGATTGGGCCCCTGCCGTGGTAAACGGCGGGTTTCACGGCCGGGTTTTGACCGCCATTTCGTGCCTTTCGGCCCTGGCCGGCTGCGGCGGCAGCCTCGCGCTCGCGCCGACGGGCCCGCATCCGCTCCACATCCAGGAGTTCCTGGAGGTCGACTACCCGCCCCCACCGAACCAGGTCGAAGAAATCCCCGAGGAGATCGAGGGTGAGCCCGACTGTGTCTGGACCGACGGTCACTACGACTGGGACGGAAGCTGGCTGTGGCGTCCAGGCCGCTGGGTGCTTCCCCCAGAAGACTGCTACTACGCGCCGCCGGTGGTCGCCTGGTCGAAGACGCGCGACCCGAAGCTGTACTATTCCCCACCGCGCTGGTATCGCGAAGAGGCTTCCACACTGCCGGAAGCGCGCGCTGTTTGCGGCGTGCCGCCCACGTGCCCTGGCACACAGTCTGCAGACAGCTCGCCACGATGAGCATCGATCCGGCGACACTTCGTTCCCCTCAGGCCCCCACCAAGACCATGACTGCCCACGTCTTCAGAGAGTACGACATTCGCGGCGTCGCCGACCGCGATCTGACTGACGACCTCGCGCGCCGGATCGGCCGCGGGCTCGCGAAGCTGCTCACACCGGCGGGCAGCGACGGAGCTCCCCGCATCGCCGTCGGCCGCGACTGCCGCTTGAGCTCACCGCGCCTGTTCGAGGCGCTGACCCAAGGCTTGGTCGAAGGCGGAGCGCGTGTCATCGACATCGGCGTCGGGCCGACACCGAAGCTCTACTTCTCCGTCTATCACCTCGACACCGACGGCGGCGTCATGATCACCGGCAGCCACAACCCTGCCGAAGACAACGGCTTCAAGATCATGCGCGGGAAGGCGAGCTTCTTCGGCGACTCGATCCAGGAGCTTCGCCGGCTCGTCGAGGCGGGGCCGCCCACCAAGTCCGGTGGCTCGCTCGAGAAGGCCTCGGTCGACGACGCGTACGTCGCGCGCATCGGTAAGGACATCGAGCTCCCGAACAAGTCGATCAAGTACGTGGTGGACGCCGGCAACGGCTCCGCGGGTCCGCTCGGCGTGGCCGCGATGCGAAAGCTCGGGCTCGACCCCGTCACGCTATTTTGCGAGATGGACGGCCGCTTCCCGAATCATCACCCGGATCCCACGGTGCCGAAGAACCTTCAGGCCCTGATCGATCGGGTGAAGGCGGAGAAGGCCACGGTCGGCATCGCCTGGGACGGCGACGGCGACCGGCTGGGCGTGGTCGACGCGACGGGAGAAATCATCTGGGGCGACCGACTGCTCGCGCTCTTCGCGCGCGGCATTCTCGAGCGCACTCCCGGCGCCGCGGTGATCGCCGACGTGAAGTGCTCACAAGCGCTCTTCGACGACGTCAATCGGCACGGCGGGCGCGGCATCATGTGGAAGACGGGGCACTCCTTGATCAAGACCAAGATGAAGGAGGAGCACGCCGCGGTGGCGGGCGAGATGAGCGGTCACTTCTTCTTCGCCGATCGCTTCGAGGGCTACGACGACGCGCCCTACGCCGCGCTCCGGATGCTCGAGATCCTCTCCAAGACGGGGAAGACGGTGGGCGAGCTCCTGTCCGATCTGCCGAAGGCCTACTTCACCCCCGAGATCCGCTTCGATTGCCCCGACGCCATCAAGGCGAGGGTCGTCGACAGCGTGAAGAAGGCGCTGCAGGAGTCGGGCTCGGGTAAGCTCAACGAGATCGACGGCGTTCGCGTCACGTACGACGACGGCGCCTGGGGCCTCGTTCGAGCCTCCAACACCGGCCCGGTCATCGTGCTGCGCTTCGAGGCACCCAGCGAGGAGCGCCTTTCGGAAGTTCGATCGCGCGTCGAGGGCCTGGTCGCCGCGGCCAAGAAAGCGCTCGGCGGCTAGCCGCCGCAGAACTCGGGGCGGCGGAGCGAGACGCTTTTGCTATAACCCGCCGCCTCGAGACCGATGGGCGCCTCCGACCCCGCACAAGAACCCTGGACCGTCGGGCGCGTCCTGCGCTGGGCGGCCGAGGACTTTGCCAGGCGCGGGAACACGACCGCGCGGCTCGACGCCGAGCTCCTGCTCTCGCGAGTGCTCGGCTTCGACCGGCTGCGGCTGATTCTGGAAGCGAACCGCCCGCTCTCCGAGTCCGAGCTCGGCGCTTACCGCGAGCTCATCAAGCGCCGGCGCGCCGCGGAGCCCATCGCGTACATCCTCGGCGAGCGCGAGTTCTATGCGCTCCCTATCCGCGTCGACCGGCGCGTGCTCATCCCGCGCCCCGATACCGAGGCGCTGGTCGAGGTCGCGCTCGAGCGAACCCGCGATCGCTCGATGTACGGCGCGGCGGTGGATCTCTGCACCGGCTCGGGGTGCGTCGCGATCGCTCTCGCCAAGCAGCGCCCGACCTGGAGCGTGACCGCGACCGACCTCGACGAGGACAGCGCCACCCTGGCCTGGGAGAACGTGGTCCGCACGGGCGTCGCGCACCACTTGCGCCTGTTGCTGGGCGACCTCTTCGACGCCGTCCCCGAAGGAGAACGCTTCGATCTCGTGACGGCGAACCCGCCGTACATCCCGAGCGGCGACATCGCGACGCTGGACGCCGACGTGCGCGACTACGAGCCTCGGCGCGCGCTCGACGGCGGCGCCGACGGGCTCGATCTGGTGCGCCGCATCGTGGAAGAAGCGCCGGCGCGCCTCACCCAGGGCGGCATCCTCGCGATGGAGATAGGTCACGACCAGGCGGAGCGCACCGAGGCGCTCTTTTTGGCGCGCGGGTTCCGTGAGACTCAACGCCGCCGCGACTACGGCGGTCACGAGCGAGTCGTGAGCGGACGCTGGGACGGCTGAAGAACGGCGCTAGCCGGGGCCGCCGTAGAACACCGCGCGCAGCCCGAGCTGCGTGAAGTGAGCCTGACCGGTTTGACTCCACTGGTGGCAGTAGGACACGTTCGGGGCGAAGGCGAAGTGGCCGACGCGAAAGAGCTCGTAGGCAGCGCCCGCGCCGAGCACCGAGACGAAGCCGGCCTCACCGTCGTCCCCGTCAGGATCGGGGTTGTCGAGCGTGAGGGAGCCTGCACCGAAGTTGGCGTAAATCGCGAGATCGCGGAGGTGCCCGCCCATCGGGAAGAAGGGGTACGTCTCGACCTGGAAGAACGCGCCACCGCCCGACGCCTTGACGTCCGAACCGGTCATGTTGACGCCGAAGCCTCCGACACCGAACACGAACCAGTCCTTCAACGCCCCGCCGAGCCAGAAGGCGAAGTTCGAGCCCACGCCGAAGCCGGTGCTCACCTCGTAGTCCGGGTCGTCGATCTTCTCGACCTCGTTCGGATAGGCGAGCGCCGAGCCGAGGACTAGTCCGGTCGACGCCCCGAGCACCACGTCCGAGCGGCGCTCGGCCTTCTGCCCGTAGTCACCGTCCCAATACTGGTTCTCCTCGGCCTTTGCCGCCGTAGCGAAGACGAAAACGGAGCTCAATGAAGCGGCGAACGAAAGCACCTTGAAGAGACCGCGCATCGACCGGAAAGGTCGAGCCAATTGCCCCGGGGGTCAAGCCGGCGGGGGGCAGTGCCAGAAAGAACGCAACCCGGAGCGGCCGTGACCGACCCCCCCGGCATGACCTCGGCTCCAGATTTCTCGTCAGCGCCCCCGACCTTCGGACCGACCCGCCCCGGCGCGAGCGACGGCGCGAGCCCCCGTAGGCCGGGCGAGCCCAGAGCATCCTTTCGGGCTCTCTCGGGAGCGCCAACCCCAATGGACGCTGCGGGGGCATCCAGGCACCTCGCCCTCGCCTATCAACGAGTCACGGGATCGCCTCCGAGCGCATCGACGCTCGGGCTGCTCTGGGCCCAGTGGGCTCTCGAAACCGCGCGTGGGCAAGCGATGTACGGGAACAATTTCGGGGGCATCAAGGCGACCGCCGGGAGCCCCGGCGCAAGCTTCACGACCACCGAAGGGTTCGGCGCCGGGCGACGCCGGGTCGTCGAGCGCTTCCGCACCTACGCGACTCCCGAGGAGGGGGCTCGCGACTACGTCGGCTTGCTCGCGCGACGCTACCCGGACGCTTTCGAAGCCTGCGGTCGCGGGGACGTCAGAGGCTTTGCCGAGGGACTCTCGCGCGCGGGTTACTTCACCGCCCACCCGGAAACCTACCGGCGTGGTCTCGAACGGCTCGCCGAGGAACACGCCCGCGGAAAGCTCCCTCCGAGCTCGGAGAGTCCGCTGGTCTCTCTCCTTGCAGAGGGGGTCCGCCACTGGCTGTCGCGCCGGAGCGACGAGGACGAGTAGGAGCCCCAAAACTTGGCCGCCGCCGTGAAGCCATGCGAGCGAACCTGACATGACCCCGCAAAGCTCGACCCGGCTGCTTCGCCCGTTGGCTCTGCTCGGTCTCGCTCTCGCCGGCTGCACGGGCTCGAAAGACGACCCGTCATTGTCGAAGCAGGCGAGCGAGGCGATACCGAACGTACCGGTACCGCCCGAAAACGGTCCTCCGCTCGCCAGCATCGCGGACATGACGCCCGTGCTGGAGCGCCCCGCTCGCGACGCGCGCCGAATCGGCTACCTGCACGCGGGCTCGCGCGTGGTGCGCGCCGCGGAGCCCTACGGCAAGGAGGGTTGCAAGGATGGCTGGTACCCGATCCGCCCTGCTGGGTTCGTGTGCGTCGGAGAAGCGGCGACGCTCGACGTCAGGCATCCGACCCTGCTGGCGATGGCCATTCAGCCGAGCTTCGACGAGCCGCTCCCGTACACGTACGCGCGGGCGCGAAGCGAGACCGTGCTCTACGAGCGGGACCCTTCTCGCGAACGGGCCGTGCGCGAAATCGGGAAGCTCAAGAAGCGCGCCGGCATGGCCGTGGTCGGCTCCTGGACCGCCGCGCTCCCGAACGGCGCGGAAGAGCGCTTGGCCTTGCTCACGAACGGCAAGTTCGTGCGCGCCGGAGATCTCGAGGCTCAACCCGCGAACGAGTTTCAGGGCGCCGTCCTCGACAAGGACACGACGCTGCCGCTCGCCTGGATCGTCAAACGCGGAGTACGCTCGTGGAAGCTCGAAGGCACCGAAGCCAAGAAGGGCGAGCTCCTCGACTACCACGCGCGGCTCTCGCTGACCGGGCGCTTCCGCACCGTCGAAGGTGAGAAGTACTGGGCGACGTCCGACGGTAACTGGGTCCGACACAAAGACGCGACGGTGGTGCTGCCTCGCAGCAAGTTCCCGGATTTCGTAAAAGACGGCGTCAGGTGGATCGACGTCAGCATCATCACGGGCACCGTGGTCGCGTACGAGGGCAAGCGCGCCATCCTAGCGACTCTCGCCAGCGTCGCGCGCCCCGTGGGGGACCCCGCGCTCGCCGCGACGGCAGGCGAAGGCGACGTCATCCCTGTCTCCGTGCCTGCGGGTGCGCTGCCTGCCGCCCCCGCCGCGCTCGCGAAGGGAACCTTCGAGGTGACCGCCAAGCACGTGACGCTCGTCGGAGCGAACCCGCGCGAGTGGGGCGAGAGCTACGAGCTCTACGATCTCCCGTGGGTGATGGAGCTCTCGTCCGGCCGCAAGCTGTTCGGGGCCTACTGGCACGACCGCTTCGGTATCGAGCGAGGAACGGGCTCGGTCGAGCTCGCGCCCGCCGACGCCCAACGGCTCTTCTCCTGGGCGACGCCGTCGTTACCGAGCGGCTTCCACGCCTTCTCGCCTCGCAAAGCGAACGAAGGCTCGACCTACGTCGTCCTGCGTTGATGCCGGCCGAGCCGTGCGCTCAGCCAGCCCGCAGCCGATCGAGGATTTCGCGCGTCGCCGGCGAGCGGTTCAGCGTGTAGAAATGGATGCCCGGAGCGCCGCGGTCCACGAGCTCGCGACATTGCCGGTAAGCGTGCTCAACACCGACCGCCTGCACGCGCTCGGGATCGCCTGCGGCCTCGAGCTTGGACAGGAGCTCCGCCGGGATGGTGGCGCCGCACATGCCGGTGATGCGCTTGATCTGCGCGAGGTTCGTGATCGGCCAGATGCCGGGAATGATCGGCACCGAAATCCCCACCTTGCGCGCGCGCTCGACGAAGCGGAAGTAGTCCTCGTTCTCGAAGAAGAGCTGCGAGATCAGGACCTCTGCGCCCGCGCGCACCTTGTGGAGGAGGTTCTCCAGATCGGCGTCGGCGTCGCTCGCCTCCGGGTGCTTCTGCGGGTAACACGCGCCCGCGAGGCAGAAGCTCCAGCGCGACCGGATGAAGGAGATGAGCTCCGACGCGTAGCCGAAGCCGCCCTCCTGCTTGACGAAACCGCTAGCGCCCTTCGGAGGATCGCCGCGGAGCGCGATGACGTTGTCGATCCCGCTCGCCTGGAGCTCGTCCAAAACGGAGGCGAGATCGTGCGAGGTTGCGCCCACGCACGTGAGGTGCGCCATCGCCTCGATGCCGACCTCTTGCTTGATGCGGCGCACGAGCTCCACCGTGAGCCTGCGCGTGCTGCCTCCGGCCCCGTACGTCACCGAGACGTAGGCGGGCTCATAGGGGGCAAGCTGGCTGATCGTCTCGAAAAGACGCTCCACGCCCTCCTGATCCTTGGGCGGGAAAAACTCGAAGGAAAATGCGGGCAACTTGCCCAGCTTGTCGACGATCTTCATGGCCGCTGCAAAAAGCCTCGCGAGGCTACCATCCGGGTTGTCGGCGTGCCAAGGACAGAACACTGATGCACGTTCACATCGTTGCTGTCGCAGGTACCGCGATGGCCTCGCTCGCGGGCCTCTTGAAGGATCTCGGTCATGACGTTTCGGGCAGCGACGTCGCCTTCGACCCGCCCATGGGGCCCGCGCTCGAGCGCTGGGGTGTGCGCTGCTTTCGCGGCTTCGACGCGGCGCACCTCGACCCTGCGCCCGATCTCGTCGTCATCGGCAACGTCTGCAGGAAGGACAACCCCGAGGCGCGCGCGGCGATCGATCGAGGAATCTCGTACACGCACGTCGCCGGCGCCCTCGCGCGCTTCGTGCTCGAGCAGGCGTCGCCGCTCGTCGTCGCGGGCACTCACGGCAAGACCACGACCACGGCGCTCGCCGCCTGGCTGCTCGATCAAACCGGCTTCACGCCGGGCTTCTTGATCGGTGGACTGCCCAAGAACTTCGACAAGAGCTTCCGCGCCCCGGGCCCGCGCCGGTTGAGTCGGCCGATCGCGCCCGGCGCGCCGGATCGTCGCTCACCATTCGTGATCGAAGGCGACGAGTACGACACCGCGTTCTTCGAGAAGACGGCGAAGTTCCTGCATTACCGGCCCGAGGTCGCGATCGTCACGAGCATCGAGCACGACCACGTCGACATCTACCCCACTCTCGAGAGCTACCTCGACGCGTTCGAGAAGTTCGTCGCGCTCGTACCCGAGCACGGCCTCGTGGTCGCGAACGCCGCGGATCCGCTCGTGGTCGACGTCGTGTCCAAGGCGGCGCGCGCAGAGGTGGCGTGGTTCGCGCTCGAAGGCGAGCCGACGCACGGACAAGCGCCGCACTGGTTCGCCGCGCCCGCGGGCTCGGACTCGAACGGCCAAGCCTTCGACCTCTACGCAGGTGGGGTCATGGCCGGGCGCTTCGCGCTCTCGATGCCCGGCAGGCACAACCTCAAGAACGCCGTCGCCGCGATCGGCGCCGCGGCGCAGGGCTACGGCGCCAAGCTGCGCGAGCTCGCGCCGGCGCTCGCGAGCTTCGGCGGTGTGCGGCGCCGCCAGGATCTGATCGGCACGCCCCGAGGGATCTTCGTCTACGACGATTTCGCGCATCACCCCACCGCCGTGCGTGAAACCCTCGCGGCGCTGCGCTCACGCCACGGCGGGGGACGCCTGTTCGCCGTCTTCGAACCGCGGAGCGCCACTGCCTGCCGGCGGATGCACCAGGAAGAGTATGCGGCGTCGTTCGACTGCGCGGACGTGACGCTCCTCCCGCCGCTCGGCCGTACGAACCTCGCGCCTTCCGAGGCGCTCGATCTCGGGCTCTTGGTGACGGCGCTCCGAGAGCGCGGGAAGGAGGCGAGCTTCCTGCCCGACGTGGACTCGATCATCGACGAGCTCGCTCGCAGGGTCGAGCCCGGCGACGTGATCGCGCTGCTCTCGAACGGCGCCTTCGGCGGGATCTACGAGAAGCTGCTCGCGAGGCTCGAACGCTGATGGCTCGACTCAAAGCAGCGTCCGTTCGCAGCGCCGAGCGAGCGAGTCCACTTCGATCGGCACCTCCACCTGCTCGACGCGCAAGCCAGCCCCTTCCCTCATCGTCCACGATGCGATGAACGCCGCCGTCGTCGGCTGACGCACGCAGCTCGCTTCCGCTCGACGGTCTCCCCCTTCGGGCATGATGGCGCTCACGCGCACGCCGGGTTCTGAAATCTTGCGCGGCCGGCTGGGTAAGAGCTCGGCCCTCACGCGAGCCGCGGCGGCGCGCATCGGCGCCTGCGCACGGCGCACGTTCCCTTCCCGCAGCTCCTCGCGCAAGACGCTGAATTCGTGCGCCGGGAGGCAGTGGCCGCAGCCAGTGCCCAGTGCCAGCGCGGCGCTCGCCACGATGATCCTCACGCTTCGCAACCTCGCTCCGCCGAATCATCGCACGCTGACGCGGCGGCTGGACCGCGAAGCCATTCTCTTCTCCGCCCGTGTTAGCCTCGGCCCATGAAGAAGGCAGGGTTCGCGCTGTTCCTGCTCCTACTCGGGCTCGCCGGCGGGTGCCGCAGCGAAAAGCAGGAGAACGTAACGGCGAGGAGCGCAGCGAGCGCGGTCCCTTCCGCCGCGCCGATCGCTTCCGCGCCCGTCCCCAGCGCGGCCGTTCCAGCTCCCCAGGCGGCTTCCGAGTGGAGGCGCCCGTTCCTGTTCCGCGTCGGAGCAGCGACGAAGCCCTGGTACGTCTTCGGGACCATCCACGTTCCGGACGCGCGCTTCGATACCTTCCCGCCCGAGCTCGAGGCCGCGCTCCGGGAGAGCGACGGCGTCTACACCGAGATCCCGATGGATGACGCGACCCAGGTAGCGCTCGCTCCGCGCCTGATGCTCCCCGAGGGGCAGAGCCTCTCGACCGTGATCTCGCCGAAGCTCTACCAGCGCGTCTCCGATGCCTTCGCGTCGCACGGCATCCCGATGGCGCCATTCGAACGGATGAAGCCGTGGGCGGTGAGCGTGCAGGTCGCGGTGCTCGACAAGCTGTTCGTGCTCGCGACGAAGAAGCCGCTCGACGCCGTCGTCTACCAGCGCGCGCAAGCGTCGGGCAAGACGGTCGGAGGGCTCGAGACGCCCGAGGAGCAGCTCGCGATGTTCGAGAATCTGAGCGCAAAAGAGCAAAGCCTGCTGCTCGAGCAAGCGGTCGACTTTCGCGAGAAAGCCCGCGCCGCGAAGCGCGATCCCCTCGCGGAGCTCCTCGATGCTTACGTCGCGGGGAAGGACGAGGAGCTGCTCCGCTTGCTGAAAGAGGACTACGATCCGAAGGATCCGCTCTCGGCCAAGCTGATGAAGCGCGTGTTCACCGACCGTAATCGGATCTTGTTCGAGCGCATGCTGGCGCAAGCGAAGAAGAGCCCCGACAAGGTCCTGTTCTTCGCGGTCGGGGCCGGCCACCTCATCGGTGACGACGGCGTCGTCGAGCGCCTGCGCAAGCAGGGCCTCGAGCCCGCCCGGCTCGTCCCTTAGAGCCGATCAGGTGTACTCCCGGATCTTCGTCCACTTACCGCTCTTCGCGCTGCGCTCGCAAGCGTCGAGGTACGCCTGCACCTCGGCTCCGCGCAGGATGTCCGGCTGATCGACCTCTCCCTTCTCGATCGCGCGCACGAAGCGCTCGTAGTTGGTCGGCGCCGCGTCGAGCGAGAGGGTCCTCCACTCCGGCTTGGCGGTGTCCTCGCCCAAGCAAACGGCGAGATGGTCGTAAGACTCGTCGAGATCGAACCTGAGCGCGCCGCGCGTCCCGTGCGCTTCGAAGCGCAGGTGGTTCGAGTGCCCCGTCGCCCAGCGCGACGTGTGGACCACGAGGGTTCCGCCATTTTCGAGCTCGAGCTCGATGATCGCCGTATCGTTGGCGTCGAGCTTCTTGCCTTGCCACTTCTTGTACGACGTCCCGTCCGGCGTCACTTTGGGGAACGTGCTGAGCCAGCAGCGCAGGCGCTTCACCGAACCGGTCACGCTCGTCGCCATGTCGAGCAGGTGGCAACCGATGTCCCCGAGCACGCCGCGCGAGCCGGCCGCCGTCTGAAGACGCCAGAGCCACATCTCGTCGGTCCACTGGCCCCACATCGGCGACGCCAGCCAGCTCTGAAGGTAGAACGCGTGGGCGTGTCGGACTTCACCGAGAGCGCCGCTTCTCGTGAGCTCGATGGCGCGCTGTAGAGCGGCCGAACGGCGGTAGCTGAAGTTGACCATGCCGATCACGCCCTTCTTCCTCGCCTTGAGGTAGGCGCTCGCCACCTCACGCGCTTCCGGGAGCGAGATCGTGAGCGGCTTCTCGCAAAGCAGGTGCTTCTTCTTGGCGAGCACCTCGAGCGCGCCCTCGCAGTGAGAGCGATCCGGCGTGACGATGGCCACCGCGTCCACGTACTTCAGCAGCTCGCCGAGCGACGCGGCCACGTGGCGGATCCCGTGCTTGTCCGCGAAGGCACGGCTTCGCTCTTGGACCACGTCGTAGCAGGCCTCCACGCTCACACCCGGGATCTTGAGGAAGTTCTCGGCGTGCGCGTTCGCCATGCCGCCGTTGCCTACGATGCCCAGTCGGATCGTCATGAGTGCCGCTCTTAACACGCGCGCAGCGCGCACGCGCTAGCCCGGCAACGGGGATTTTCGCCAGGGCGAGGGCGCTCAGTCGAGGAGGCGCTCGACTCGATTCAAGAGCTCGGCGGGGCTGAACGGCTTGGCCAAGAACTCCACGCCCGGCCGCTCGAGCTCTGCTCCCTCCTCGGGCAGGCGAGGATACCCCGAGGTGTAGAGCACCTTGAGCTCGGGGTTTCGCTCACGCAGGCGGGACGCGAGCTCGAGCCCCGACATGCCCGGCAAGACGACGTCCGTGATGAGGAGGTGCACCGAGGACTCGCCGCGCGCGACGATCTCGGCTTCGGCTTGCTGGGCGTTCCGAGCGGTGATGAGCACGTGGCCCGCGCGCTCGAGCACGTTGCGCTCCACGGCGCCGACGAGAGGGTCGTCCTCGACGAGCAGGATCGCCGACGCAGCCTCCAGCTTGGGCGGACGCAGCGTGGCAGGCTTGGCAGGTTCGGCGACGCTCTCGGCGCGCGGGAAGTAGAGCGTGAAGCGAGTGCCGCGCCCGGGCTCGCTGTCCACGTCGATGAAGCCGCCGATCTGGTGGATGATGCCGTGCACCGTAGAGAGTCCGAGGCCGGTGCCCTTGCCCGAAGGCTTGGTGGTGAAGAAGGGCTCGAACACGTGGGCGCTGACCTCGGGGGTCATGCCCGTGCCGTTGTCCTCGACTTCGAGCACGCTGTAGTCGCCCGGGCGGCGCTCGAGCTCGACGTTGCCGTCGACCACGGCTCGGCGCGTGCGCAGCGT
>JAEZYO010000301.1 GCA_023419055.1 Pseudomonadota bacterium
AGGAAGCCGTAGCCGGGATGAATCGCGTCCGCCGCCGTGATCTCGGCCGCGCTGATGATGGCCGGAATGTTCAGGTAGCTCTTCGCGGACTGGGCCGGGCCGATGCATACGGCCTGGTCGGCGAAGCGGACGTGGAGCGCGCCGTTGTCCGCCTCGGAGTGCACGGCGACGGTCGCGATACCGAGCTCGCGGCACGCGCGGATCACGCGGATGGCGATTTCGCCGCGGTTGGCGATCAGGACTTTCTTGAACATCAGTAGAGGGGGCTCAGGCCTTCTGGACCTTGAAGAGCTTCTGCCCGAACTCGACGCTCTTGCCGTTGTCGACGAGGACCTCGAGGATCGTTCCGCCGAACTCGGCCTCGATCTCGTTCATGAGCTTCATGGCCTCGACGATACAGAGCGTCTGGCCCTTCTTCACGGTCGAGCCCACCTCGACGAAGTTCGCGGATTCCGGGCCGGGGGCGCGGTAGAACGTGCCGACGAACGGCGAGGTGACGTACGCGACGCCGACCTCGTCCTGCGCGACCGCGGCGGCGGCCTTCGACGCTGCCGGCGCGGCACCTGCGGCGACCGGCGCCTGGATCATCGCGGCAGGTGCGGCCTGCACCGCGACGCCCTTGGGGAAGGCGACGCGCAGGCGCACCTTCTCGTCTTCGTATTCGAACTCCGAGACTCCTCCGGATTCGAGAGTCTTGAGCAAAACTTCGAGCTCTTTTTGCGACAGCATGTGAGAACAGTGCCGCTCGTCGGATTGCGCGACGCTGCGCGGGGACGGCGGGGAGCGGCACGTTAGCCTACTCTCCGTGCTTCATCTACCCACCAAGACGAACGCGCCGTCCGCTTCACACGGCCGACGCGCCGTCACGCACTGCGTTACGACGGCCGCTCAGGAGCCGAGCCGAGCGAGCAGACCCTCGAGCGCGAGGACGTACGAACCCGCCCCGAAACCAGCGACCCGGCCGACACACGCGGGGGCGACTCTCGACTCTCGACGGAACGCCTCGCGAGCGTCCGGGTTCGAGAGATGGACTTCGACGGTAGGCAGGCCCGAGCCCTTGATCGCGTCGTAGATGGCGTACGACGTGTGCGTGAGCGCGCCGGGGTTGATGAGGATCCCCGCGTAAGCGCGATCGGCGGCTTCGCCGATCCACGTCACGAGGTCACCTTCGTGGTTGCTCTGACGACAATCGACGGAGTGGGAACGCTCGCCGGCGATCCGCTCGAGGTTCTCGTGGATCTGCGCGAGGGTCGTCGCGCCGTAGATCTCCGGCTCGCGCTTTCCCAGGCGATCCAGGTTCGGCCCGCTCAAGACCAAGACGACACCGCGCTCTCGAGAGCGCGCTCTCTCCGTGCCTCTCACTTTCGCGACGGTGCGCGAAGTCTTCGCTTTCGCCACGTCAGGAAGCGAGCTCTTCGGCGAGCTTGGGCGCGGCGACGCGAAGGAGGTAGCGGCCCTTGCCGAAGTTGCCCTCGGGCTCGAGCGCGAGCGCGGCGAAGTAGGTGCCGTTGATCACGCGAATGATGGTGACGAGCTTGTCGCTCTTGAAGGCGACCTCGCGCGTGTCGCCCGCCTCGAGCATCTCACTCGCGCGTTGAATGGCCTTCACGACGACGCTCACCTCGGCGCCGACCGACTCGATGTCGAAGGCGGCTCCTTCGCGCGAGTAGCTCTCCACCGGGATGCCTTCGAAGTCCATCAGCAGGCCGGCAATGCCGCCGTCCGTGCCATCCACGATGCTCTTCAGGGCCTCCTTGAACATGCCCTTCGAGAATAGCCCGGACTTTGCCCGAACCGTGAATTTTATCCTCAAGTTCGTCTCGTTTCATTCTGGTAGCCGCCTCGGCCGGTAGGCCGATTTGGGGGCCCTTGAGGAGAAGCTTGCGGCGGGGAGCCGGCTGGGCGATGGCCTCGCGATGAGGGGGCCGACCGTGTCGACCTTGACCCTGCCGATGCCAAGCGGCTACCTTCGCGCTCCGCCCGGTTGATGGGCGTGGAAGGACGCGACTCGCGTCCAGAGGTAGCCGAATCCGATGCGCGCGCGCGCGGGGGATCCGCCCCGCACAATGACCCAAAAAATCCTCGCTGGCCGCGCGGATGACCCGAGCCTCGATAGCGATCTCGTTCACGTGAAGATCGACCATGTCGTTCTGTCGCGTGACCCGGAGCGAGTGCTTTCCGAAGCCTTGCTCGGCGGGATGAAGAAGGTCGCGGTCGAGGTGGCCATCGCGTACGACACTCGCTGCGTGACTCGAGCGGGAGAAGTACCGAGCGCCTCGGGCGCGCGGGCCTACCGTGACGCCGTCCAGCTCGGCCTCTTGGTGGCTCGGCCGGGGATCGGTTTCCCTGCCGCCGTTCACCTCGAGCGTTTCGGCAGCCCGGCCCGGCTGGCCGTGACCGACGATCCTCGGCTCGCCTCGGTGGGTGGCGCCGGCATGCTCTCGATCGTGGCGCCGCCCGCGCAGCTCGCCGAGGCGCTGTCTACCGGCTCCATGTGGCTCCGTCGCCCGCGGAGCGTTCAGGTTTTGCTCTCGGGTCGCGTGAGGCCGTTCGTCTGCGTGCGCGATGTCGGGCTCGAATTGATTCGACGCGGCCTCGGCGAGACCATTCGCAGGATCGACGCGGAGCACGGCGCCCCGGTGGTGATCGAGTTCGCGGGACCGAGCGCGCGCCTCCTCTCGGTGGCTGAGCGCGCGGTGCTGGCCGCGCTCGGACCGGAGCTCGGCGCGGCCGCGGCGGTTTTCGTCAGCGACGAAAAGACGGAGGTGTACCTCCGCGATCAGCGCCGCTCGAAGGCGCATCGCTCCCTCATGCCCGATCCGGGCGCGCCTTGCGACGACGTCATCAGCGTCGATCTGTCCGCCGTGGATCCGCTGCTCCTCGACGAGGACGGCGTGGTCAAGCCGGTGCGTGAGCTCGCAGGGAAGACCGTGACACAGGTGATCCTCGGCGGGGACTCCGGCGCCTCGCTGCGCGACCTGCTCGCCGCGGCGGCCTTGCTGAAGAGCAAGCGCGTGCCTCCCAAGCTGGATTTCCTGGTGGCTCCGCCCTCGCGCCAGGCGCTCGAAGTCCTGGCTCAGTCGGGCGCGCTGATCGATCTCATCGCCACGGGTGCGCGCATCCTCGAGCCCGACCCTCGCATCATCACATCGGAGCTCTACCCGCCGCCCGCCGGCGGCGTCTCGATGCGCACGTTCGACCCCGAGCCGGATCTCCCCGCGGGTTCGCGCTTCGTGGTCGCCTCCGCCGAGACCATCGCCTACGCCGTCGCGACGGGCACCGTCGGTGATCCGCGCTCGTTCAAGCGCCCGGTGCGCGTCACCGTCCCGCGCACGCTCCCGACCGACGACGTCCTCGTCGTGCGCAAGGCGAAGGCGAAGGCCAAAGAGGAGACGGGTAAGCAGGCGGCGCTCGAAGGGCCGGCGCTTCATGGTTGGCGTGAGTCGCTCACGCTACCGATCGTCGCGACGCGCAGTAAGCCGGAGCAGCCGAGCGCGCTCGTGCTCGAATCGCTGGACGACGTGCGTTGGGTCGGCCGGCGCGCGCCCGAGCTCAGCGCGACGGTGCGGGCGGTCATTGCTCCGCACATTCCAGCCGGGGTCGTCGCGCTCCTCGCCGGGACGGGCATCGTGGCGCTTCGGGCCGAGCCTGAAACGCTGAAGTCGCTCTCGACGCAGCGCTCCCTCAAGTTGCCGAGTCCGAGCGAGTGCGACGGCAAAGCCCAGGTGACGGCCAGCGCCGAAAGCGGCAGCATTCCGTTGACCTGGCTCGCGATCGGGGTCGAGCGGGATTGGACGGTCGCCGGCAGCGCCAAGTCTGCGGCGAGCGCCGCCAAGCGCTGACAGTAGGGGTTCGGCGCCCGAGGCGGGCCTTGTGGCAAGCCGGAGGGTTGGTTTACCTTCCGCGCGTGAAAAGCGCACTGTTCGCCTCGATCCTCGGAATTTCTCTGTTTGGCGCGGGCGTCGCTCGGGCTGCCGAAGACGACGTCGAGAGCGGCGCCGAGG
Source organism: Pseudomonadota bacterium (assembly GCA_023419055.1). Next base: position 4,005 of record JAEZYO010000301.1, read on the forward strand.
ACGAGGCCGCAGCTCCCGAGGCGAGCGAGACCGAGTCGGTGAAGACGCTGCCCAAGGCCGAGGAGAG
>JAEZYO010000322.1 GCA_023419055.1 Pseudomonadota bacterium
CATCAATCTTTGCTCGGACTAAATGGGCTCTGCCGGATTGAAGAACTCGGGGGCGCTGCTACCTTGGTAGTATGCGGCCATTATTTTCGTCGCTGTCCGCAGCGCTCGTCGCGTTCGCCCTCTCGGGGTGCGTGGCGAGCAGTGGACGGCCGGCAAAGCCGCCACCCCCGGTCAACCCGGAAACGCGCGTGACCCCGCAGCGGAGCGAGCCTCCTACCCTCATCGCTCCACCTCCCGCGTACGGGAACAAGATCGTGATGGCGTCTGCCGAGAGTCAACGACAAACCTACTGATCGAGCCTGCCGGAGAGGCGTTTCTCAGCGAGAAGGCTTGCCCCTCACGGCGAACACGCTCGCCACGTAAAGTCGAGACGCCCGCTCGAGCGACGCTCCGACCTCCGGTCCCTCCAGCAATTCGAGCGCGCCCGCGGCTGCCTCGATGGTGGAAAGCCCCTCGGCGAGGTGCCCGTGACGGAGCTTCTCGGTAGGTGCCGCACGGGGCGAAAGTGAAAGTCGAGGCAACTTGGCGAGCGCTGGCAAGCGGCGCAGCATGCGTCGGGTCTGCGCCCAGGTCCCGTCGAGGATCACCACGCTGTCGTAGCGGGGCGGTGCACTCGGAGAGACCTCCGCGCTCCCCGGGTAGAGGAGGCACGCGTTTTCCAGCTCGGCGAGCGCCGCGTTCGCCGGGCGCGGATCGAAGCCGTACTCGATCAGGCGTGCACGGTCGAGGACGAGCAGCGCAATGCGCGCGGTGTTCGTCGATTTGTAGGCTTCCCAGTGGTGACGGACGAAGACTATTTCGGTCCGGTTCTCCACGCGCTCGAGCGCGGCGCAGATACAGTGCGCTTCCTTCACCCAGCAGCGCTTGCAGCGTCCCGGCAGATCGGGGGGAGTGAAGGAGCGCAGGCGTCCCCCTCACTGCGCCTTGATCGTGAACCTCGAGAACTCGACGCCGCCGCGGTTGTCGTGCACGAGCGCCCAAATCGAGACCAGACCAGGCTTCTTGGGCGCCCGGAACTCGGCGAACTGCTCGTCGTTCCAGCCCTTGGTCGCGTCGTTCACGAGCTTTACGTCGGGGCTGATGCTGCCGCGATCGACGTAATAGTTGATCCAGATCTGTTCCTCGAAGTCGCTGCCGTACGCCTGCTGCGCGACCTCGTCGGGCTCGACGCTGAGCGCCTGATCGACGATCGGCTGCGCCTCGTATTTCTCGCACGAGTCGTCACCGTCGTCCTCGCACACCGGCACACACGGCGCGCCCGGCTCGTCGCAGTCGACCTCCGAGATCGGCATCCCGACGCACTCCTCGCCGATGCAGTCGGGTGTGACGACTTCGCCCCGGAACTTGAAGCCGGTCACGACCGGGTTCTCGTTCTCGATCCCTTCATAGGAGTAGATGGACGTGTAGCCCGCGACGTAGTCGTCCGAGCCGAGCGCGTTCCCGTCCGCGTCTTCGCAAATGATGGGGAACAGCGACTCTGCGCTCGGATCGAGCACGAAGCGCTCTCCCGCGCACGCGAAGAAGAACACCATCGAGAGGCCATAGGGGATCTGGCCCGGGGCGACGGCGCCGTCGTCCTCCTTTTCGCTGATGATGTTTCTCGGCACCGTGAAGGTCACCGAATCACCCTCGGGGAGGAACGGCGTCAGATCGATCGGGCCGTCGGGGATCGCAGGGCCGCCCTCGCCGGAAGCGCCGCCCTCCCCGCCGAAGAGTTCGTTCGCCTGCTGGAGGCAGCCGATGAAGCTGTCGCCGACGGGGTTCGTGCACGCGCCCGCGAGCCACGCGCGCTTGATCGGACGCCCCGCTTCGGGCGAGCCGTCGTTCCACAACATGCTGAGCGTGACCTCTTCACCCGGTGCGGCGTAGGGCTTGTCCTTCTTCACGCCGAGCACGCGCAGCGTCTCGATCTCGCTCACCTCGGCGAACTCCGGCGCGCAGCCGGTGGCGACGAGAGAGAGCAGCGCGAGACCAACACGCAGGCTTCGCCTTCGAGCGCTCATAGTTCACCTCGCAAGCCGATGCTCGGGATGATGGGGATGCCGGTCTGGACCTGCCGCTCGCTGAAGTCGTAGCTGTACACGTAACCTTCCGGAGCCGCGTTATTGTAGACGTTTTGCACGTCGAGGTAGGCGGAGAGCTGCCAGCCCTTCATCTGCCAGCGCTTGTCCACGCGTAGATCGAGCTGGTGGAAGAGCGGTAGCCGCTCGCTGAAAGGCGCGCCTTGGAGCGGTGCGTAAGAGCCCGCGTCGGAGGCGTACAATGCCGGGAGAGACGGAGGGCCGACGATCGGAGTCTGCAAGGAACCGGACACGACGCGGAAGCGCGCTCCGAATTCCCAGCCACGACCGAGCCGGTAGCTGCCGATCACGATCAGGTTGTGAGTCTGGTCGTACTGGAAGAGGTACTCGGGCAAGTCCGGCCCGTCCTGGACCACGCTGCGCGAGAGCGTGTAGGCGACCCAGCCGAAGAAGCGTTCGTCCGGCTTGTACTTGAGCAGCGTCTCGAGGCCGATGACGTGCCCCGAGCCCTCGTTGTCGTAGACGTAGGCGCCGCCGCTGGTGCCCGTGCGTGAGACCTGATTGGTGAGGTCCTTGTAGAAGCCTTCGACGCTCACTTCGACTTGACGGGTCAGCTCCTGCTCGACGCCGAGCGCGTAGTGCACGGCCCGGTTCGACTCGACGCCCGGCGTACCGAAGACCTCGTCGGTCTCCTGGAACTCGGGCGGCTGGTGGAAGAGACCGACACCACCCTTGAGCGTCGTGCGACGTCGATCGGGCTGCTCGCCCGTCGGGCCGAGGACCAGGTCATAGCGGCCGTTGATGCGCGGGCTGAGATCGGTGTGGCCCGAGTCGCGGGCGTAGTCGACGCGCGCACCGGGCACCAGGCGCAGGCGGTCCGTCGGCTGGAGCTCGAGCTCGGCGTACCACGCCGGCCGGAAGACGGTGCCCTCCTCGTCGTTCTCGCGCGGCGGGCGCGTCGCGAACGGACCTGGATCGGGCTCGCCGGGTCGAGGCGGATCCGGGAAGCGGGCGCTCACCTCGTAAGGCGCGACGACGAAGTCGAGCCCCGCGTTGAGCTTGACCCCGCGCGCCAGGGTGAAGCCGAACTCGCTGCGCGCGGTGATCGGGATGCTGTCGAGCTCGAAGAAGAAGTTGCCGAGTGAGAACGCGGTCGAGTCGGTCCCGAGCGAGAGGGTCGCGTCGAGCGTGACGTTGCGGGCAAGCTCGCTCGCGTGCACGAACTGGGCGCGCACGAACGAGGTGCTGAGGCTCAGGT
>JAEZYO010000324.1 GCA_023419055.1 Pseudomonadota bacterium
CGCGAACACCCCGAGCACACAGGACAAAGCCAATACGTTGAAGATCGAACGAATCATGGGCACCTCTCCTTTGAAACCAGATGACGAAGACACGTCTCGTTTGGAGTCAGATTACGAAGAAACGAAAGTCGCGTCTCGGGCTTTCAGGGCGAAAAGGCGGAAGAGGTGCGCCTACATCGACGCACGAGCTCCGCAGCCGAGTCGAATGAAGCACTGTTCATGCGCAAAAGAGCGCGACCCTTTCGGGCGAGCGCTGCGCGAAGCTCCGCCTCGGGTTCGACGAGGTCAAAACCGGCCGCTGAGCGCGGCGCTCAGTTGCTTCCGGCGCCGAGCGCGTACTCCGCGCCCGTGATCGCTGCCGTCAGGGTCGCGACCGACTCCGAGAACGCGTTCACGCCCACGCTGTAGCAGCCGACGAGGGCGGGATCTTGCGCTGCCCGTTGCGAGATCTCCTGCACGCCGAGCGACAGGTAGCTCGCCGCCTCGATGAGCTTCTCGCCCTCGAGGGTGACGTCGCTGAGGGGAGCCGCGCTCATCTGCACGGCCATGAGCGCCGTCTGCGACGCGGCGCCCGGGTCGGTGACGATAGCGGCCGCGCGCGAGCACTCCGCGTCGAGCTCGGCGCGGAACGCGCAGAGGCTGCCGCAGAAGATGTCCGTGCAGGCCTCGGGCGCGAGCGCGCCGGTGCAGGTCTGGTCTTCCCAGGTTTCGCAGGAAGTGACGTCACCCACGCACACGCCGCTGCAGGTGGTCGACGAGCAGAAGCCGTCGCAGGTTCCGGTGCAGGTTCCGCTGCATTCGCCGCAGCCGCCCGGGGCCGAGGGGTTGCTGCAGGTGCCGTCGCAGCCGCCCTGGCAGAGCCCGTCGCAGAACCCGTCGCAAGGAGCGGGGCCGTCGGTGTGACAGTCGCCGTAGCAAGCTCCCGTGCAGGCGCCGGCCACCTCGAAGCAGCGCTCTTCCAGGTCTCCGGAGCAGCCACAGTCGGCCTCGCACTCGACCTGACCTGCGCCCGCGAGGCAGAACCCTTCTCGCAAGATGAGCGCGAGGTCGTAGCCTCCGGCGGCGGCGAGCGCGTCGCGCGCGGTCGTGCACAGCGTGGTCACCTCCTCGTCGCTCGGAGGATTGCCAACCGAGCCCGGCTGACCGAGCGCGTTCAGGATCGCGAGGCAGGCCGCGACCGTGTCGCCCTTGAGCTCTTCGGCGCGACGCTTGAGGTCGCTCGAGGCTTGCAAGAACGCGTCGAGCTCCGGGTCGCCCGTGAGCTCTCCGATATCCTGTCCGGGGATGAAGCCCTGACACATGCCCGGGTTCACCGGACCCGGGCCCGCGTCCGGACCCGGCCCACCGCCGCTCCCGCCCGCGCCCTCGCCAGAGACGCTGGACCAGGGCCCGCAAGTCGGGATATCTGCCGTTTTCGTGTCGCAGGCGCGGCTCGCCCGAACGCCCATGGCGCGGCCGTCCTTGATGCGCTCGCAGACCGCGGGAGGCAGCTCCACCTTGCGCATGCCGGAGGCGGTCTTCGGTGCCTCTTTCCAGCCGAAATGGTCGTCCTTGTCGAGCGGGACGAGGCAGTCGTCACCCTTGCAGACGCCGCCTCCCGTCATGCCCGTCTTCACGGCCACGTTGATCGGCTCGTCGTCCTTGGCGGGCACCTCCACCGAACAGTCGCCCATGTCCGGCGTGACGTCGAAGCCCTTCTCCGCGTCCATGCAGTCCTGGGTCGGGAAGCACTTGCCGTTGCCCTGCTGCCCGTTGCCGCCGCCGAAGACTGCGCCGGGTGCGTACTCCGGAAGGCTCTCCGGCTCGACGTCGACGGGCACGCACGTCCCGGCGACGCACGAGTGCTCGACGCCGTCCACGCGCTCGCACGTGCTCTCGTAGGTGTCCTCGTCGAGCTCCGTCACCTCACCGTCGCACAGCCACTGGATCGGCATGCGGAGGAGCGCGATGCGGGACTCCGGGATGGACGTGATGACCTTGTTCAGCGTGCGCGCCTCGCTGCCCCTGAAGCCGATCACGCGCACCTCGACCGTCTCGCCGTCCTCGTCGGCGACGATGCCGAGCGTGGCCGGGATCTTCGAGTCTCCCGGCCCGTCACCCACGTTGTAGGTGGCGTCGAAGCGGACCGCGCCGTCGCCGCGGAGCACCTGGATCCGGATCCGGCTCACGTCCTTGGGGAGCGCGAGATCCGTCTGCAGCGAGAGCATGATCTGACCGCGCTCGATCGTGTCGCCCGAGCAAGCGAACGCAGAGGACAAGGTGAGCGCGCCGAGTAGGCCGAGCGCGCGCAGGCGGCGATGTCGACGGGGAGGAGAGGGAGCGAGCGAAGGCATGGGGGTTCGGGCACCGGCTCAGAGAGGCAGGCGCCCTCGAGTCCTCCAGGTTAACCGCCTTCGGCCACGCTGGGAATGGGTGAGTCCAGCACGCCGAGCCTCGACCACGTCCGCGGATTGTAAAGCTCGAGCGGCGGGCAAGGGGCCATGAGCTATAGTCGGCCTCGAAGTGGCTGAACCGAAGAGGATAGAGCTCTGTTTCGTCTGCCTCGGCAATATTTGCCGCTCGCCGACCGCGGCGGGAGTCATGCGTCACCTCGTCGCTCAGGCGGGGCTCTCGGATCGGATCGTGGTCGAGAGCGCCGGGACCAGCGGCTATCACCTCGACGAGGCGCCGGACCGTCGCGCGACCGCCGCGGCGAAGCGGCGCGGCATCGACATCGCGAACCGCGGGAAGCAGTTCAAGCGCGATGATCTCGGCCGCTTCGACTACGTGCTCGCGATGGACCAGGACAACCTCGAGGATCTGCTCGCGCTCGACGTGCAAAGAAAGCACGAGGCGAAGATCCGCTTGCTCCGCTCCTTCGATCCCGAGTCGCCCCCCGGCGCCAAGGTGCCGGACCCTTACTACGGCGGCGAAGACGGCTTCGATCACGTGCTCGACCTCTGCACGGCCGCTTGCCAGCGGCTCCTCCAGCGCATCCGCGAGGAGCACGACCTTTGATGGATCCCGAGCTCGGCGAGGCACTTGGCCGAGCTCTCGGGGCCGGAGTCCGGCGCGCGTCGCCCCTTTCCGGCGGTGACATCAACGACGCTTACGAGGTCTTGCTCGCAAGCGGGCAGCGCGTGTTCGTGAAGACCAACGACCACGCGCCGCCCGGCATGTTCGAGGCCGAGGCGAACGGCCTCGCCTGGCTCGCCGAGGCGGGGGCGCTCCGCATCCCGGAAGTGCTCGCCTTCGGCGGAGGGAAGGACGGCGTTCCCGCGTTCCTGGTGCTCGAGTTCTTGGAGCGCGCGCGTCCGCGACGTGGCTTCGACGAGGAGCTCGGGCGCGGGCTCGCTGAGCTCCACCGGACGTCTTCCGAGTCGTTCGGCTTTCGAGAAGACAATTTCGTCGGGCGCCTGCCCCAACCGAACCGTGCTCGCGCGCGCTGGGTGGACTTCTATCGGGAGCAACGCCTCGCTGCGCAGCTCGCCCTTGCCGAGAAGGCGAACGTTGCCACGAGCAAGATGCGGAGCGGGTTCGAGCGGCTCTTCGCACGCCTCGAAGGCCTGCTCGGCCCCGAGGAGCCTCCGGCGCGCCTCCACGGGGACCTCTGGGGTGGCAACTTGCACGTGGGTCCCGCGGGGGAGCCGTGCCTCATCGATCCCGCCGTGTACGCCGGCCACCGCGAGATCGATCTCGGAATGATGCAGCTCTTCGGCGGCTTCGGAGAGCGCGTTTTCTCGGCCTACGAAGAAGCCTTCCCGCTTTCGTCCGGCCACGAGGAGCGCGTGCCCCTCTACCAGCTGTATCCGCTGATGGTGCACGTGAACCTCTTCGGAGGGAGCTACGTGTCCTCGGTCGAGCGCATCCTCGCGCGGTTCTGAGGGCACGAGCGCGCGCCTTCTGCCCGAACGTGCTAGACCGGCCCCGCTTTCGATGAAGTCTCCGCGCGTGGTCCGGGTTCCCGACGGTAGCAGTCTGATCGACGCACTCTCGAACGAGAAGGGCGGCTGGTGGCAAGCCAGCGGCTTCGTGGAAGAGATCGAGCTCCGTGTGGCCGGTGAGGGTGCGGACCGTCGCCGCGAGCTCCGAGGTCGACACACGCTCGTTTCGTTGAACGGTCCCGCGGGCGGGCCGTATTCCTTGCTCCTTGCGCGCGCCGAGCCGGGCGGCTTCGAGCTCGCGGGCGGTGAGCTCGTGAGCGCTCGTTCGGCGGGCGTCCAAGCGCTCTTCATCCCGGCGCTCGTGCCTGCCGGCGTGGAAGGGGAGTTCGAAGACGCGGACGAGGGCGCGCCGAAGGCAGAGGCGAGTCGTGGGAGCGCGGCGGCACCGCAAGGTCTCTCGGGCTGGGCGGCTCAGGCCGCTCAAGCGGCGAGCCAGCAGCGCGTGGAAGAAGAGGAAGAAGAGCAGGCGCAGCCGGATCGTGGGGATCTGGTGCACCACTTCGCGTTCGGCTGGTGCGAAGTATTGATGGTGAACGGCGATCGCCTGAAGCTCCGTGACATCGCCGGGCCGGGTCGAATTCGCGAGGTCGCGATCGATCGCCTCGACGTGCGCGGTCCGACCGAGAAGGACGGCAAGCGCGCGTTCAAGCTCACGCGCCGAGCCTGAGCGCGACGAGCGCGCGCGGGCGTCACTCCCCGCAGGCTGCCTTCACCGCGTCGTATTGCGCGTTGGCTGCCCTGAGCTGTCCTGCAAAGCTCGGGTACTTGTCCTTGTTGAAGAAGGCCTCGAAAGCCTGATTCGCTTTGTCGCGCGCGGGGCCGGCAGTGCCCCAGGTGATCTTTTCGTAGGCGAACGACTTGAACACCATCTCCGCTTGCGTCTCGACGGCCTCGAGCGCGCGCGTGTGTTCGGCTTGCTTGTCTTGCGTGAGCTCGTCGAAGGCCGAGCCGCCGTTGAGCTTCAGCTTGCCGGACTGCTCGTAGACCGCCTTCCAGTCGTCGGCGCCCTTCAAGCGAGCCTTGGTGCAGGCCTCGTCCTTCCCACAACCGACGAGCAGGGCCTGTGTCAGTGCGAACGTCACCACGCAGAGTACGCGCATCATGCGAACCTCCTCGGCGAACGGCTCCTCCAGGTTGCCGATCGACAGCTGGCGGCGGACTTTATCACCGACGCCGAGGCGGGCGTCGCCGGCCGGAAACGAGCTCGGGGGAGCCCGTCCGCGAGACCGACCCCAGCCGCTGGCCGAGGAGGCGCCACTCACCCTGGGCTGGCCGTCCGGAGGGGCCGAGGAGGCCCCGACGGGGTCGCCGAAGCGAGCTCACCCAGAAAAATGAAAGCGAAGCTCCGACGCGGGCAAAGTCGGATTGCAGTATCCCAAAAAATCGGTGACGCTTGAGGCCCCTGTCGCCTGGCAGGGGGCCGACGATGGCTCATTCACCCAAGAACGTCCCGCCGCTTGGCCACGGCACGGTCGTCAACGACCGCTACGAGATTCGGCAGAGCCTAGGAAAAGGCGGAATGGGCGAGGTGTTCCTCGCCTACGACCGGAGCACGCAGCAACCCGTGGCACTGAAGATCGTGCGCGAAGAGTCGCGCATGCCCGGGGATGACGAGGCGCTCCGGCAGGAGCTCTTGCTCGCGCGCTCGGTCAGCCACCCGAACGTATGTCGAGTCCATGACCTGGCACCGAGCCCCTGGGGGCCGATCCTGGTCATGGAGCACATCGCCGGGCAAACGCTCCATACGCACATCCGCCGGCGCAAGGCGCAGGGCGGCTACACGGCGGACGAGTTCCGCAAGATCTCGAGCGAAGCCGCCGCCGGCCTCGCCGCCATCCACGCGCAGGGGCTGGTCCACGGTGACCTCAAGCCGGGCAACGTGATGGTGACGAACGAGCGCGCCATCATCCTCGACTTCGGCTTCGCTCAGGAGCGCGCACGCTTGAGCGCACGCCGCCCCGGCGCGCCACCCGACGGCGGCACCCCCAACTACATGGCGCCCGAGCGGTTGCGCTCCGGCGGCGCGAGCCCGGACGACGACATGTACGCGCTCGGGCTGACGCTCTGGGAGATGTGGACCTGCCGGGTGCCCGAACCGGGTTACCGCCCGCGCAGCAAGGGCATGCGCTCGCAGATCATGTTCGACGTGCCGTCCTCGCTGAGCGTCGACGAGATCAAGCAGATCTACCGCTGCTTGAGCGAGGACCCGGCGCTTCGACCCCAAGCGCGTCACTTGCGCTTCTTCAACCCGAGCTCGCTCACGACGAGCCAGGTGCAGATCCCTCACGAGCGCATCGCGCCCGGCGCACCTCCCGGCCGCGGCGCCGCCGAGACGTTCGTTCCCGGAGCGCAGGCGCTGCTCGTGACGTACTGCACCAACGCGCCGGAGTCCGCGGGCATCATGTTCGCGCTCGACAAGCCGGTGATGACCATCGGCCGCCGTCAGGGTCAGGACATCGTGATGCCCGAGCCCACGGTGTCGGGCGCTCACGCCGTCGTACGCTGGCAGTCGGGGCGCTGGACGATCGAGGACATCGGCAGCACCAACGGCACCTACGCCGACCACAGCTACGAGCGAAAGAGCAGCGTCGCCTTGCTCCACGGCGGCGAGGTCCAGCTCGGCGAGTCGCGCGTCAAGCTCGTGAGCTTCAGCGACGGTTCGCCGCCGCACCAGCGCGCCCGCGCGTACCTCGCTCGGCGTGATGGGCTCACCGGGCTCCTCACTCGCGACCAGCTGGTCCGGACGTTGGAAGACGAGCGCGCCTTCGCCGAGTGGGCGAGCGGTCCGCTCTCGGTCGCGCGCTACCAGGTTCGCGGTCCGCACCGGCACGTGAGCGACAGGCCAACCATCCTCGAGATGCTCGCGCTCAGGCGCGCCGCGCAGCGCGTGGTCGAGCTCACCGAGATGCTCCTCCTCGCGCTCGTTCCGGTCACTGGCGGGCGCACCGGTCCGCTCAAGTTCGCCATCGCCATGACTGGTCCCAGCCTGGACGAGGCGCGAAACGTGGTCGAGCAAGTCGTCTCTCAGGTTCAGGGCCTGATGCCGGAGTCGCTCGATCTGGCCGCTACCATCGTGCGCGCCGAACCGGGACAGCCGGTGCAGGCGTTGCTCGACGATTGAGGTCGGGCGCGCCGGGTATGGCGGGTTCGCCGCGTTCATCGGCTCCTTCCTCGTCGGGCGAGCCCAGCCTTCGACGGCTGGGCGTCGGTTCGCGCGGCGGGGGTGATCGACCGCTCCGCGCGCAGCTCGTGGTCGCGTTCGTGCTGCTGCTCGTTCTAGCGGCCGTTCCGCTCTACCTCGTGCGCCGGCCATCGGGCGCCGCTTCCGCCGAGGAGGCTGACGCCGGTCCGAATGCTTCGGCCGCTGCTTCGGCGGCGCCGCCCGCGAGCGCGCTCGTCCCCAAACCGCCCGAGCGCATCAAGCTCGGCCCCGTGACGCGCGTGCGCTGCGGCGCGACGCCGAACGCCGGCAACGCGGGGGGCTTGTGCGACGCCCTGCCCGCCTTCGAGCAGGCGCTCTTGAACGCGGTTCAGTCGAGCGTGGACTGCGCTCCGAAGGCGCAGGCCGAAGGCAGCATCAACTACGTGCTGAACATCGACTTCACGCAGAAGAAGCTGCACGTCTTCCCGGGCGCGAGCGGATCGTGGCGGGGACCCCAAGCCCGACGCGCCGCGCAGTGCGTGAAGCGAGCGCTCGCGGCGCCGGACTGGACGTCGATTTCTCACCAGCACCGGCACTACGCCATCGCGGTGCTCGCGACCTACCGCCCGCCGAACGTGCTGCGCGATCCGACGGCGCCGCCGGTGTTCGAGTAGTCGGTGGAGCTACGGCTCGAGCCCATCGGCGTCGTGCATTCGCCGTTTCGGGAACGGCGCGAGGCGCCGAGGCAGCCCGCCGCGGCTCGCGAGGTGCGGGGCACGATCGAGCTCTTTCCAGGGAGAGGCTTCGAGTACGCGCTCGAGGATCTCGAGAGCTTCAGCCACCTGTGGGTGCTCTTCTGGTTTCACCTGAACGAGGGCTGGCGGCCCAAAGTGCTCCCGCCGCGCAGCAAGACGCGCCGGGGCGTGTTCGCGACGCGGGCCCCTTACCGGCCGAACCCCATCGGCCTCAGCGTGGTGAAGCTCGAAGCCGTGGAGGGGCTGAGGCTCGAGGTTTCGGGCATCGACATCCTGGACCAGAGCCCGGTCCTCGATCTGAAGCCGTACGTCGCCTACACGGACTCGCTCTCCGACACGACGAGCGGTTGGCTCGAGGAGCGCGACCCCATCGAGCCGTACCGAGTCGAGTTCGACGATCTTGCCTCGGAAGAGCTTCGCTTCCTCGAGGAGGGCTTCGGCGTGGCGCTCAGCGAGGCGATCGTGAAGGTGCTCGCGCTCGGGCCGGAGCAGCACCCGTATCGCCGCATCAGACGCGAGGGTGATCATCTCGTTCTGGCCGTGAAAGATTGGCGAGCTCGCTTCCGGGTCGAGGGACGGCGCATCCTCGTGCTCGGCCTCGCGAGCGGGTACCGGCCGAAGCAGCTCGCGCTCGACGCGAGCCCGGAGCTCGAGCCGCACCGCGCCTTCGCCGAGCGTTTTCGAGGATTGTAGCGCGGGGCCCTTGCGAGGGGCTTTCGGCGGCCGCACTTCTGCAAAAAGGAGGCGCCATGCAATCCGTCCTGGTCACCGGGGCGAGCCGCGGGTTGGGGCTCGAGTTCGCACATCAGTACGCGGCTGACGGGCACCGCGTGTACGCCTGCGCGCGTCACCCCGAGCAGGCAAAGGAGCTTCGGGCGCTCCGCGCGCGCTACCCGACCGTATCCGTGCACACCATGCTGGTGGGGGACCGAAAGAGCGTCCAGGACCTCGCGCGGGAGCTTTCCGACCAATCGATCGACATCCTGATCAACAATGCGGGCGTGACTGGGCCGGAAGCGCAGGACTTCGGTGAGACGGACGACGCCGCCTGGCTCGACGTCATGAAGGTGAACGCGCTCGGCGCGCTCCAGGTGTGCGAGGCGTTCGTGGCGCACGTGGAGCGCGGGAGCCGCAAGCTGATGGCGGCGATCACGAGCGGCATGGGCAGCATCGCGGACGCGAGCGGCGGCTCCTACGCGTACCGTTGCTCCAAGGCGGCTCTCAACATGATCTTGCGCTGCATGGCGTCCGACCTCCGCTCTTCGGGCGTCATCGCTCTCAGCGTGAACCCGGGTTGGGTGCGCACCGAGATGGGCGGGGAAGGCGCGCGCCTCTCGACGGGACAGAGCGTGAGCTCCTTGCGGCGCATCTTCGATCGGGTTCGCCTCGAAGACAGCGGCAAGTTTCTGAACTGGAACGGCCGGGAGTTCCTGTTTTGAAGGACGCGCGCGGCGGCGAGCCGAAGGCGCGTCTGGAGACGGCGCGCCAGGCGCTCCGGCACGCCCTCTCGGCAGAGCCGCGGACGGCGCGCGAGCTCTCGGGCATGACGAGCTTCAGCGAGAAGGACGTTGTCGCTCATCTCGAGCACCTGGAGCGCTCCCTGGAGGCTGAAGGAACGCCTCTTTCCATTTTGCCGGCGCGCTGCTTCCGTTGCGGGTTCGAGTTTCGTGCGCGCGAGCGCTTTCGTCGCCCCGGGAGGTGCCCGGAGTGCAAGAGCGAGCGCGTCCAACCTCCGCGGTTTTTTCTACGCTAGGCTTCGCGTGGGGGGCGCGCGTTCGGCGCCACAATCTCGTCCGGATCGCTTACAATCAGGAACCGGTCCCATACCGGCTCGTGAGGTGATGATGTCCTTTCGCTTGCTTTCTTCGACGATGACCCTGGGC
>JAEZYO010000337.1 GCA_023419055.1 Pseudomonadota bacterium
GCTCGGTCTGATGCCGCCGGAGCTCATGGCCGAGCTCGAGATCCGCATCCCCGTGCTGCGCCGCGACCCTCACTACTTCCTTCCCACGACGGGACAGCGTTACCTGCTCTTCGGCTCCGATCGTGCCGAGCTCGAGCGACAGTTCGTCACCTTCTTTTCCCGGGAGGACTGGGAAGCGGAGCAGCGCTTGCAGGCGGAGGTGGCGGCGCTCCGTGAGGACATCGCCCCGACTTGGCTCAGACCACCGCTCAGCATCGAGGAGACCGCCGAGCGCTATGTTCGTCCGGCGCTGCGCGAAAAGTTCGTGAAGCTCTGTCGCGGCTCGGTGGGGGAGTACCTCGAGGGCTTCGGGTTCGAGAGCGATCTGGTGAAGGCGATGTACGCCGTCACCGACGGCTTCTCGGGGCTCTACGGGAGCTACGACACGCCCGGCACGGGCATGAACTTCTTGATTCACAATCTCTGTCGTCTCCCCGGGAGCGACGGCACGTGGATGATCGTCGAGGGCGGGATGGGCACGGTCGCCCGGGTCCTCGCCGACGGGCTCGCGCAGCACGGAGGAAGGATCGTCGTCGGCCGACAGGTGAAGTCGATCCTGATCGAGCAAGGCGCGGCGCGCGGGGTGGTTCTCGAGGACGGGACGGAGCTTCTTTCGCGCGCGGTGATCGTCAACGCGGATCCCTTCCGCTTGCAGGGCTTGATCGGTCGAGAGCGTCTGCCGGACGAGTACAATCAGCGACTCGATCGGCTGCGCAGGCCAGGTTCGACCTTCAAGCTCAACCTCGCGCTCCGCGCGCTGCCGAAGTTCACCTGCCTGCCCGAAAATCGGGGTCAGTTCGGTCCCACGATCCACCTTTTGCCCGAAGCAGGCGACGTGATTGGCGAGCTCCGCCGCGCGTTCGCCAGCGTCGAGGCAGGCAAGCTGTCGGACTTTCCGACCATCGAGTGGTACGTGCACTCGACCGTGGACCCATCGCTGAGCGACCCCGAGGGGCACATCAGCGCGGCCTTTTTCGTGCAGTGGGTCCCTTACGAGCTCGCGGAGTCGAGCTGGGACGTCGAGGGCGATCGCTACGCGAGGCGTCTGCTCGAGGTCGCGGATCGATTTGCTCCGGGCACGAGCGATCTCGTGGTCGACTGGCAGGTCCTGCACCCGAAGCGCATCGAGGAGCATTTCGGGATTACGTACGGCCACATTCATCACGTCGACAACGGCTTCGGCTTCTCGGACCGGGTCCCGCACGAGACGCCGGTGAGCGGGCTATATTCCGCAAGCGCGGGTACGCATCCAGCAGGCTCGGTGATCGGCTGCGCCGGGTACTTGGCTGCAAAGCGCTGTTTCGCCGACCTCGGTCTCGTGCACTGAGCTCCGGCGCGCTCCTCCGCGGAGGGCAGCGCCCCCGACGCGCTTTCACGCACGCGCTCGCGCGAGAGAGCTCGACTCTCCGAAGGTTCGCGCTGCCGCAGGCACGGAAAGTCGTGGCAAAGCGCGACGCGACCTGAAAGTGGCGCCGAATCGAAGTTCTGACTCGACTAGGCCGAGCGAAACGAGGAGACTGGCACCGTTCGCGTCAGACGCGGCTCCCGGGGGAAACTCAGGCGCCAACAGGCGGACTTTCTCATGAGCATCTCTTCGAATGCCAGAGATAGCAGGGGTCGGGCCAGGCTCCATCAGCTCGGAGCGCATGCAGCGCGCTTCGTGTGCGCCGGAGGTGGATGAGCGATGTGCCTCGGCATCCCCGGTCGCGTCGTCGAGGTCGGCGTCGTGGTGAAGCCGTCGGAGACGATCCGCATCGTGACGGAGATTTCGGACCACCTGCCGGTCCCGAACCTCGACGCGGACCATTTCCGGCAGGTCTTGGTCAACGTGGTTCAGAACGCTGCAGAAGCGGTCGATCCCGAGCGCGGGCTCATCGAGCTTCGGTCAATCGAGCAGGACGGTCAGCTCGTCTTCGAGGTGCGCGAGAACGGCAAGGGCATCCCCCCGGAGGTCCTGTGGAAGGTCTTCGAACCCCTGTTCACGACCAAGCTCCGCGGCACCGGGCTCGGCCTCGCGATCGTCGACGGCATCGTCAAGCGCCACGGCGGAGAGATCACCGTCAAGAGCGAGGTCGGGCGCGGGACGTCTTTTCGCGTCCGCGTGCCGGTGAGTGAGCCGTCTCGAGAGCCCGCGCCGGACCTCGGCGGCGCGGCCGATGGGCGAAGAGCCGCCGGACGACGCGATGGCTGAGCCGTTTGCGGGCCGCTGGGAGGTCGAGGAGCAGATCCACGCGGGGGCGATGGCGCGGGTCTATCGGGCGCGCGACGCGCGCACCGGGGAGAGAGTGGCCATCAAGGTCCCCGCGCGATACGACGAAACCGAGCTCCAACGCTTCAGGCAGGAAGGCGAGCTCCTCGCCGGCTTCGATCACCCCGGGATCGTGAAGTACGTCGCTCACGCGAGCGACGACGTCGAGGCCGCGTTCGTCGCCACGGAGTGGCTGGAAGGGGAGACCCTGTTCGGAAGGCTCCGCCGCGGGAGGTTGACGCTGGCCGACGCGGTCAGAACGATCCGCCTCATCACCGAAGCGCTCGAGGTGGTGCATCGCGCGCGTGTCGTGCACCGTGACGTGAAACCGACCAACGTCATGTTGTGCAAGCGCGGAGCCAGCCTCAAGCTTTTGGATTTCGGCATCGCGCGGCGGGACGCCGGCGCCGGCATGACCAGCCACACGAGCTTCGGCGGCGGCACGTGGGCCTACATGTCTCCCGAGCAGGTCATGGGCGCGGCCGAGCTCGGGGCTCGAACGGACGTGTTTTCTCTCGGCTGTGTGCTGTTCGAGTGCGTCACGGGCAAGCGCGCGTTCCCGAGCGATCGATCGGCGGCCATCGTGTCCAAGGTATGGCGAGATCCGCCCGAGTTAGAGAGGTTCTGCCGCAATGTCCCGAAGGGGCTCGCGCGCTTACTCTCGAGCATGCTGGCGAAGGATCCGCTCGCGCGTCCCCCCGACGCTGGAGCGCTCCTCCAGGACCTCGATGCCATAGGCTCACTCACCGATAGCCCGGCGGAACTACTCTGAGGCTCCACCGAATTGCCTGCGGCGGAGGACGCCGCGTGAGATTTTCCGTAGCCCGCGCGAAAAGCGGCCGTCGACGTCCTCGAAGTTCCGGAGTAGCCTCGGCCCGAGCGTGCAACCACGCCAGCGCTTAGAAAGGCTGCTCGTCGCCGTCGAGTCTTCGGTCGGCGCGGTGTGCGGGGGCGCTTCGGTCAGCTGGTGCCCGCGGCGTTGCACCCTATGGCGTATTTCGACGCTACCGCGCGACAAACTGGCGAAGAGCGCCGAGGCTCGGCGGTGCGACGCTTCTAGTTCCAGCGCACGGCCCGCGTTTGGCATGCTGCCGGCATGAACGACCCAGAAGCGCCGCGTGAAGGCGAAGCGAGCCGGCGGCGCGAGCTCTACGTGAACCGCGAGCTCTCCTGGCTCGAGTTCAACCGGCGTGTTCTCGACCAGGCCTGCGACGCTCGCTGGCCGCTTCTCGAACGCTTCAAGTTTCTCGCGATCTTCGGCTCGAACCTCGACGAGTTCTTCATGATCCGCGTCTCGGGCTTGCACGAGCAGCTCGAGTCGAAGCTGGCGGTCGACGCCCCGGACGGGTTGAGCGTCAAGGAGCAGCTGCGGAAGATCCGCGAGCTCGTACTCGGCCTGATCGACACCGCCGACCGCGTGCTCTCGCAAGTGCTCTTGCCCGAGCTCGAGCGCGCCGGTGTGCGCATCTTTCGCTACGAGGAGCTCGCTCCCGAGCGGCGCGCCTGGGCGGGCGAGCACTTCCGCAAGAACGTCTACCCGGTGCTCACGCCGCTCGCGTTCGACCCGGTGCACCCGTTCCCCTTCATGTCCAACCTTTCCCTGTCGCTCGCGGTCGAGGCGGAGGACCCCGAGACGAGCGAGCGCCGCTTCGCTCGCGTCAAGGTGCCGGAGAGCCTGCCGCGTTTCGTTCAGCTGCCCGCGAGCGGCAACGCGAACGAGCAGCCTCCGCAGGCCGCCGACTTCATCGCGCTCGAGGAGTTGATCTCAGGCAACCTGGAGGCCCTCTTCCCAGGCATGCGGCTCGTCGGATCCCACCCGCTGCGCGTCACGCGCGACATGGACATCGACATCATGGAAGAGGAGGCGGACGATCTGCTGCTCCTCGTCGATCGGGAGATCAGGCAGCGGCGCTTCGGCGCCGCGGTCAGGTTGGAGACCTCGCCCGAAATGCCCGGGCACCTCCTCGCGCTCTTCTTGGAGAAGCTCGAGATCGAGGCTTGTGACCTCTATCAGCCGAAGAGCTTGCTCGGCCTCAACGGCCTGTTCGCGATCGCTTCGCTGCCGATCGCCGCGCTCCACGATCCTCCGCTGCCTCCACACTCGCCGGCCGAGTGGGACTCGGACTCCGACTTGTTCGCCAGCATCCTCGCGGGCGATTTGCTCCTGCACCACCCCTACGACTCTTTCACGCCGGTGCTCGACTTCCTCTCGCGAGCCGCGGACGACCCCCACGTGCTCGCGATCAAGATGACCCTCTACCGCGCAGGCTCCAACGCGGAAGCCGTGAGGACGCTGATCCGAGCCGCCGAGAACGGCAAGCAGGTAGCGGTGTCCATCGAGCTCAAGGCGCGCTTCGACGAGGCCAACAACATCACCTGGGCGCGCGCCATGGATCGCGCGGGGGTGCACGTCTTCTACGGGACAGCGGGTCTCAAGACCCACGCCAAGGTTTTGCTCGTGGTGCGCAAGGAGAGCAGCGAGCTCCGGCGCTACGTCCACCTCTCGACGGGCAACTACAACGCGTCGACCGCTAAGCTCTACAC